>JBAZXJ010000001.1:0-23279 GCA_041659865.1 Candidatus Margulisiibacteriota bacterium
CTGACCTCGACCGAGATCCGCGAAGCCTTATCTGAACCGATCGCCGCGATCGTTAGCGCTGTGCGCATGACCCTGGAATCAACTCCTCCTGAACTATCTTCGGATATTATGGATAAAGGTATTGTGATGGCCGGCGGCGGCGCTCTGCTGCACGGTTTGGACAAGCACCTCTGCGAAGAGACAGAGATCTCCGTGTATGTGGTTGAAGAACCATTATTAAGCGTTGCTTACGGAACAGGAAAAGTTTTAGAAGAGATCGATACCTTAAGAGAGGTTCTGTACTCTTCCAGAAGCTAGTCGTCTAGAAAGACCTCGGAAAAATATTCCTGGAGATTACCGAGTCGTCGAACAAGACGACCCGGTAATTAACCAGGCCCCCTTCATAATTAAATCGCACTTCTTTTACGGCATTCGCCTCAGTTAAGTAATGATAAGAATTGCCCAGCTTCTGCCTGAGGCGCTGGCTGATCATTTCGAATTCAATTTTCTTGTTGTCGCTATTAAGCAGGACCAGCCTGGTATTCGTGCTTTCCGGCAAAAGAGCGAGCCCGTTACGTATCTCTTTGGCTAACTGGGTTGTGGTCATGTTCTGGTCATAAAATATTTGCTGATACTTTAGCGCAAGACGGCTCTCGTGCCCGACTGCGGTCAGTATCGTACTGGTCAGGCCCAGCAACACAGCCAACAACCCTGCAGAAATGATCATTTCCAGCAGCGTAAATCCCGACTTTTTATTCTGCGGCTGATGTAACATAGAGGGAATGCTCTCCGATCGCGACCGTTTTAAGTCCGGGATTTATTTCTGCGCCTGGTAATTCTTCATATCTGGCAGCCAAGACCTTTTCCAGAGTATTTTCTAAAATATTTCTTTCAGACTCGATCTTGCTGGAGCGAATATTATTGCGGTTGGTAGCGGTACGCAGGCCCATCGCCAGGGACAAAAGAGAAGCTAGCAAGCCGAGGCTGACAAGGGTTTCGATCAGGGAGAAGCCTTTTTGATGAGCCTTCATTGGTTA
The DNA here is from genome assembly GCA_041659865.1 of Candidatus Margulisiibacteriota bacterium. GTDB lineage: Bacteria > Margulisbacteria > JBAZXJ01 > JBAZXJ01 > JBAZXJ01 > JBAZXJ01. The sequence goes on from JBAZXJ010000001.1 coordinate 1,017, forward strand.
AGGGCTTTCATTTCAGAGAATTCATAATTTAGTCCGAGATAACACGGAAAAACAAGAAAGCATCCCGTCATTGCGAGGAGGCACCCGATGCGGCAATCTCGAGAAGCAATACCTTTTGAGAGATTGCCACGTCGCCCCGATGCGGGACTCCTCGCAATGACGGTGCCAGGGTCCCACTGCCAGCTTCATGCTTTTTTCAAGGAGATCTTTCCGGTCACAGGTGCAACCGTGATCTTATATTTATCTCCGCTGGTATGCTGTAAAGTTATCGTTCCTGCATATTTGGCGCTGCCGCTGGCGGTAAAGCCCAGCCGGCCAGGTTGACCAAGGCAATTGTGCGGATAGCTTCTTTGTTTGAGCAAGGTCGTCGTTCCGTCCATTGCTATTGATCTTAAGCTGTAACTGTTCGCTTCCAGCTCTGCAGTGCAATCACTGCCGACAAGCATGGCTCGTTCCCTTAACCAGTTAAGGTCGCCGGTCATTTGATATACCTGAGCCTGCAGAACATTTTTTTCGCCCAGTAGTCTGCCGGACGCAAAGAACGCAGAACACAGCAGAGCGGTAACGCCCAGAACGACGACAGCTTCTAAAAGGCTAAATCCTTTTGAGGTGTAATGCATAATTATTTACGGATCTAATGAGCGGTACCGATAATTCTCAGCCACCAATTTGCGATCTGGCTGCCCCAGAAAAATACGGCAACTGCGCCCAGGATCAAGGATGGAGCAAAGGGGATATAGTCATCTTTTTTCTTGCGCCTGGTCACGATCAGCAGGACCCCGGCGACACTGCCGATAATAAAAGAAAGATAAAGCGCAATGACCAGGTCTTGCCAGCCAAAAAAAGCCCCCAGCATGGCGCTTAGTTTGATATCGCCATAACCCATCACTTCTTTTTTATATATTCGTTCGCCGATCTTGGCGATCAGCCAGAAAAAGCCAGCCCCAAGTACAGCACCCCAGGCGGCATTGGCCAAGTCATTGTTCAACAAGGCGATGATCAGACCGATCAAGACGCCTGGCAGAACGATCTGGTCCGGGACAATGAAATGTTCCAGGTCAGTAAAGAATATTACCAGCAAAGAGCAAAGAAAAAATATCGAAGTTGCTATGGCCAGCGGCGTATGAAAGAAAATACCGGAGAATACAAAGAGCCCTGCCGTAAGCATTTCCACCAGCGGATAACGCCAGGTGATCTTTTCACCGCAGTAGCGACAGCTGCCGGAAAGAAATAAAAAACTCAAGACCGGGACCAGGTCAAAAACGCCCAGGCTATGTCCGCAGGACGGACAGGCCGAAGAAGGGAACACAATGGACTTTTCCCGCGGCAGACGATAAATGCAAACGTTCAGAAAACTGCCCGTGACTAAACCAAATATTGCCAGTAAAAAATATTCCATGTTCGCTTTCTTTGAAATAAGTATTCAAGATGTCGTTACCGCTTTTGCGGGGATTTCCAGATTAATCTTCTAGCTTTACGTAATTGCGCAGGGTTCCGAGCTGATCGATCTGGATCTCAACGGTATCGCCGTCCTTGATCTGGTTCACTCCTGGCGGGGTTCCGGTAATGATCACGTCGCCGGGGAACAGGGTCATAACTTGTGAAATGTAGCTTACCAGCTCTTCAGCCTTAAAGATCATTTTTCTGGTGTTCGAGCTTTGGACCACTTCGCCGTTAAGCAAACATTTAATATCCAGTCCGCGCGTATCTACATCCGTTACTATCGCCGGCCCTAACGGGCAAAAAGTATTGAACGATTTGGCCCTGGCCCACTGGCCGTCCTGCTTTTGGAAGTCTCTCGCGGTTACATCGTTCGCGCAGGTATAGCCTAAAATATAATGCTCGGCCTGGTTGGCCGAGATCTTGTAAGCTTTCTTGCTGATCACGATCGCCAACTCTGCCTCGAAATCAACTCGCTCCGATGACCTGGGGAGAATGATCGTCTCGTCATGGCCGATCACCGCTGAAGGCGGTTTTAGAAAAAGTAGCGGCTCGGTCGGGATCTCCATGGACATTTCCTGTGCATGGTCAAGATAGTTCAGCCCGACAGCGATTATCTTGGTTGGTTCTACCGGAGGCAACAACTCCAGGGATTCTCTGCTATGTTCTACTGAGGATACCTCAAAGCGCCCGAAAATATCACCGCGTATCTCCAGGATATTACCTTCTCGCAGGGCGCCATATCTGATCTCGTTGTGTTTACGATAGCGGACATACTCAGCCATGGGATTTCCTTTCAGGCCAATTCTCGTTTTTTTAGCTTTAAGATATCGAGCAGAGTAGGCTCCTGGCCTTTGAGAAAACGATCGATATTCTCCCGATGGCTAATAGCGATTATCAGAGACAGGGCCAAAGCGAACCCGACCGTCTCGTTAGGCAAACCAAAAAACAAGAAAAGCAACGGCATGAGCATAAAGATCACCACATTGCTTAACGTAACGTAGCGCCAGGTAGCGACCAGGACGAACCAGATCAAGACACTAAGCGCAAAAACTCCAGGCGCGATGCAAAAACAAACGCCGCTTGCAGTAGCCACACCCTTACCACCTTTGAATTTGAAAAAGATCGGCCAAATATGGCCGCAGACCGCAGCCAGCCCGACCAGGCCAACGACCAGTTCGCTGCTAAAAAGCCACCAGGCCAGTAAGGCTGGAATATAGCCTTTGGCTATGTCCAATATTGCCGTAGATATTCCGGCGATCGGGCCGACTACCAGAAAAGTATTAGAAGCCCCCGCGTTCTTGGTCCCTAACTGCCTTAGGTCCTGATGACGGGTCAGCAAGCTGATCAACAAACCAAAAGGGATCGAGCCCAAGAGGTAAGCAAAAACTATCAGCAGTAAAACATCCATCTAGGTTTATTCCTTCTCTAGCTCGAAAGCATCATGCACAGCTTGCACGGCTTTATCGACATCCTTTTCCGCGACTACGCAGGAAACTTTAATTTCTGATGTGCTGATCAGGTCAATATTCACGCCTGCGCTGCCAAGGGTGGCGAACATCTTGGCGGCAACGCCAGGGGTGCTGATCATACCAACGCCGACGATCGAGACCTTGCTGACCTTGGCATCAGAGTTAACACCACCGGCGCCAACTTCTTTGGAAAGCGCTTCGGTAATTTTCAAAGCCTGGTCCAGATCTCCTCGCGGCACTGTAAAAGTAATATCGTTTGTATTCTGCTGCTGATGACTGCTTTGGACGATAACATCGACATTGATCTTGGCCTCGCCCAGCTTGGAGAACAGCTTTCCGGCAGTTCCCGGTTTATCCGGCATAGCATAAATAGTTATCTTGGCAACATCTTTGTCATGCGCTACCCCGGTCACCGCTTTTTTTCTTTCCATTTTGTTTGCCTCCTTTACGAATGTACCCTGATTATTATTAAAACTAGATCTGACATGGATCACTACATTATGGAACTGGGCCACTTCTACTGCGCGGGGATGAAGCACCCCGGCGCCCAGACTGGCTAATTCTAGCATTTCTTCATAGGATATTTCACTAAGTTTTCTCGCGCCCTTTACTTCAAAGGGGTCCGCGGTATATACCCCGTCCACATCAGTAAATATTTCACAGTAGTCTGCTTTCAAGGCCGCAGCTATCGCGACCGCAGAAGTATCAGAGCCCCCGCGCCCGATAGTTGTAATATCGCCATACTCATTTATGCCCTGGAAACCTGCCACGATCACAACGCGCGATCTGGCCAGTTCCTTCTCGATCCTTTCCGGATCGATCTCCAGTATCCTGGCCTTGTTATGTACCGTTTCTGTAAAAACACCCGCCTGCTGACCGGTCAAAGATACAGCGCCAATACCTTCTGCGGCTATTGCCATGGCCATCATGGCCGCAGAGACCTTTTCGCCGGTAGCCATCAAGGCATCCATTTCTCTGGCTGGCGGATTAGGATTGATCTCCTTGGCCAGCTTGATCAGGTCATCGGTCGTCTTGCCCATGGCAGATACGATAACGACCATAGAGTTGCCTTTTTTATATTCATCCAGGATACGGCGCGCTACGTTCTTGATCTTTTGCACGTCGCCCACGGAAGATCCGCCAAATTTTTGTACGACTAAGCCCATTTTGCTTTACACCTCCCTATTTTCTTTCCAGTAATTTATCAATTATCGTCCAGCCCTCGCTGACATAATTTGCCTTGTTCACATCACGCTCATTATATCTTTCCGAGCTGTCTTGCACTATTCCCTTGCCCCATAATACATAAGGAACGGCCTCTCGTGTATGGGTCATAATATTCAGCGGGGTCGGATGATCAGGCATGATCAGGATCCTGTACTCCGGATCGATCGAGGGCAGTTCTCTTAGCAGCTTACCCAAGATCTTTTCATCGATATTCTCTATAGCTCTGATCTTTTCTGGACGATTACCTTCATGACCAGCCTCGTCCGGGGCTTCGACATGTATGAATACGAAGTCCTTTTCCTTGAGTACCTTTAGCGCTTCATCGGCTTTGGCATTATAGTCGGTATCATAATAACCGGTTGCGCCTGGAACCTTGGGGGTCTCCAGCCCGATCAGCCGCCCGATACCCATGATCAGGTCCACGCCTGTAATTACCGCGCCTGTTAGGCCGGTCTTGGATTGGAAACTGGGCATGACCGGTTTTCTGCCCTGGCCCCACAACCAGATCTGGCTGGGGTATTTCCCCGGGAAGATCCTTTTGGACATCTCCATCAGATCACTGATCAGCTGGCTGTCCTGGCCTTGAGGAAGATATTCTCTAACGTCTTTTCCTGTAATATCATGAGGCGGGGTAGCTTCAAAATCAATCGGGCCGTCTTTGACCACCATTAAATTGCGATAACTCTTGCCCGTATAGAAACGGATCCGGTCCGTTCCCAGTTCCTTGTTCAAAAGCTTGATCATTTCCTGGGCTTCGATGGTCTTGATATGGCCGGCGGTAAAGTCTTCCATAATATTATGCTTGATCGTAACGAAGTTACAGCGATAGGCCACATCATCAGGATTTAGGTCCACGCCGATACTGGCAGCCTCCAGCGGCCCTCTGCCCGTATAAAAAAGATGAGGGTTGTAGCCCATGATCGACATATTGGAGACATCGCTGCCCGGGAGCATATTATCCGGAATGACATTGACCAGTCCGGTCTGCCCTTCTTTGGCCAGGCGGTTGATGTTGGGGATATTGGCTTCCATTAACGGAGTTAGTTCTCCATCGTCTGCCATACCGTCGCCGATTAGAATAATATACTTCATCGATGATCCTTGTTTTTCTAAAAGACCCCTTCTTTGCGAAGTGGGTTCTTGTTTAAGGGAAGTAAAGAATTAAAGAAGTAAAGAATTATATGAAGAAGGAGGGCCCCTTAACTCTCTAAATAATCTTTCTTCTTTACTTCTTTAATTCTTTACTTCTATTTTCCTGTATAAATTGTAATCGAAAAGTTGTTTTTACGAAAGCCCCAGCAGTTTCAAGATGGTCTCTTTGTTGGCCTCCACCTTGATCGGCTGGGCAGAGATGGCGATAGCCCTATCCGGGTCCTTTAGACCGTGGCCGGTCAGAATAGCAACGATGCTTACTCCGGAAGGCAATTTTCCCTCTTTGCGCAGTTTGATCACGCCGGCTACCGGCGCGGCAGAAGCCGGTTCACAAAAGACGCCTTCCTGGCTGGCGATCAGTTGCTGAGCTATGGTTATTTCTTCATCTGTAACTGGACTGATGCTTCCGCCTGACTCATCACGGGCGGCCTCGGCCTGCTTCCAGCTAGCCGGATTGCCGATCTTGATCGCGGTCGCGATAGTATGAGGTTTTTCAATGACCCTGCCTTCCACAATAGGTGCGGAGCCTGAGGCCTGAAAGCCGATCATTATCGGCAGCTTATTCGTTTTGCCGATCGCCTTATATTCTTTATAGCCTTTCCAGTAGGCGGTAATATTACCAGCATTCCCGACCGGGATAGCATGAAAATCCGGCACAAAGCCGAGCTGTTCGATTATTTCAAAAGCGCCGGTCTTCTGGCCTTCGATACGATAAGGATTAACTGAATTGACCAGGGTGATCGGGTAGTTACCACAGATCTCCTGGACCATGCGCAGCGCGTCATCAAAATTTCCCTGCAAGGCAAAGACCTTGGCGCCATGCATCATAGCCTGGGCTAATTTTCCTAAAGCAATATTGCCGTCGGGGATCAGCACCGCACACTGGATCCCGGCACGCGCCGCGTAAGCCGCCGCCGAAGCCGAGGTATTCCCGGTCGACGCGCACATCACGGCTCGAGAGCCAGCTTCAACCGCTTTACTGATTGCCATGGTCATCCCACGGTCTTTGAAAGAACCGGTCGGATTTCCGCCTTCGAATTTCAGGTAAAGGTCGACGTTCAATTCTTTGCTTAATTTCTCGGCCTTGATCAGCTGGGTATTGCCTTCGTTGAGGGTTATCACCGGGGTTTTATCTGAAACTGGTAGGTATTCGCGGTATTTGTTGATCAGGCCTGTCCACATGGTTTGGTTTTCCTTTAATAATTTAAGGCCACATTATTTTACCAGAGGGCCCTGTTCCCGGCAATGGCGCAGCAAAAGGGGCGCGTACAGGTCCCCCTCTATGCCCGCCGCAGGCCAGGTGGAGAGAGGCTCGGGGCGCGGTCTCGTTAGCCCGGGACACTTCGACAAGCTCAGTGACCGCGCTTAAGCCGTCTTCCTGGCAAACCGGCCAACTGGCAACAGGCTAACGAACCTGCCGTTCTATGCTGTCCAGCATCCTCTGCATCGGTCGCGGTATCTTGCCGAAGCGGTCCAGAAGTTCTTCGCACAACTCCATAAAACTTTCTTTATCTGTGTTCAACAGGCGCTGATAGACCGCGATACGCTGACGGCTATCCGGAATATAATAATCAGGAATGTATTCATCGTTCTCCAGCTCGAACAATTTTTCGCGCGGAAGTTCTTCGCCTTTTGCTTCCTGCACGGATTCTTCCAAGAGTTTACAGAATAATGTAAAACCGATCGCGGCGATATGTCCGGATTGTTCCGCGCCTACAATATTCCCGGCGCCGCGGATCTCCAGGTCGCGCAAGGCGATCTGATAGCCGGCGCCAAGCGCTGTGTATTCTTTAAGTGCCTGCAGTCTCTCGCGGGCATCGGTGGTCAGCAGTTCATCTGACTTGTACAACAAATAATTATAAGCCTGCCGATTGCTCCGCCCTACCCGACCGCGCAGTTGATGAAGCTGGGCCAGCCCAAACCTGTCCGCATTGTTGATAATGATCGTGTTCGTGTTCGGGATATCCAATCCGGATTCAATGATCGTGGTACAGACCAGAACGTCATATTTATTATCCAGAAAATCCACCATGGTCTTTTCCAGCTGATGCTCCGGCATTTGGCCGTGCCCTATAGCTATCCTGACCCCTGGCAGAATGTGTTGTAATTTGTTCGCCTCGCCGGCGATCGACTGGACCACGTTGTGCACAAAGAAGACCTGCCCGCCCCGGGCTAATTCACGTTCTACTGCTTCGCGGATCAGGCCTTCATTATATTCAGCGAGTACGGTCTTTATCGGAAAGCGGTCCTTGGGCGGAGTATTGATCACGCTGATATCGCGCGCGCCGGACAGCGACATATATAAGGTACGCGGGATAGGCGTCGCGGACATGGTCAGAACGTCCACGGTCTTACGCATCTGTTTTAATTTTTCTTTATGCTTAACGCCGAAACGCTGTTCTTCATCGATGACCAAAAGGCCAAGGTCTATGAACTGCACATCTTTTTGCAGCAAACGATGTGTCCCGATCGCCACATCCGCTTCACCGCTGGCTAATCTTTTTAAACTAGCGCGGATCTCGGCCGGCGTACGGAAACGGCTGAGCAATTCTATCTTGTGGCCAAACGGGGCAAAGCGGTTGGCGAAGGTGTGATAGTGTTGCTGGGCCAGCAAGGTCGTAGGCACGAGGATGGCAACCTGCTTGTGGTCCAGCGTCGCCTTAAAGGCAGCGCGCAAGGCAACTTCGGTTTTCCCATAGCCAACGTCGCCGCAGATCAGTCGGTCCATCGATTTATGGTCTTCCATGTCAGCGGTCACCGCCTTGATGGCTTTGAGCTGGTCCGGGGTCTCTTTATATGGAAAAGCCTGCGCCACGTCTATTTCCCAAACTCCGTCCTGGGAAAAGGCGAAACCTCTGTTCTGTTCACGAAAACGGTACAGCTCCATTAATTCCCCAGCGATATTTTCCGTCGTCTTTTTGGCTTTGCGTTTTTCATTCTCCCAGCTCTTGGCCGCCAGCGAGGTTATCCTTGCTTCTCCCGGCCCGGTAAATCTGTGGATCTGATTGATCTGGTTCAATGGCACAAAGATCTGATCGCCGCCGGCATATTCGAGCTGTAAATATTCGCCTTCGATCTTTTGGATCTTTAATCTTTGCAGTCCGCGAAAGATACCGATGCCGTGATGAACATGGACCACGATATCTCCGGGTTTAATGTCAGAGATCAAGAACGCGCCCACTCCTTCGGTATCCGAAACACGGGCCATAAAATTCGGGATACTGCCCGCTTGAGTTATTTCGGTTTCATTTAATGTGGAGAGAGAGCGCTGGGAATTAATATCAAAAGACCGGAGAGAAATGATCTTGTCAAAATCGAATTCGATACGCAGGGGATGTGTCTGGTTCGCGGGAAAAATATCGAGAATACTGCCCTTAACACTGAACTCGCCGCGTTCCACGACGATCGGAACCCGCACATACTCAAAGCCCGCGAGCTTTTTGATCAGTTCGTCGTAGTCTGCTTCGGAGTTGATGCGTAGTTCAATGCTTAGTGGATCGTTTCCTTGCCCCATTGCCCCACTCTTTTTACTGCCAGCGCCAGTATATCATCTAGCGCCAGCTTTTCTTCTTTGGAAAAATCCTGCAGTACATAGTCGGCCGCGGACATGCCCTGCGGCGGGCGGCCGATACCGATCTTGATCCTTTGGACCTGATCTGTGCCCAGATGTTCACAGATCGACTTGATACCATTATGTCCACCGGAGGAGCCTTTCTCCCGATAGGTCAATTTACCAAAAGCCGTATCCAGGTCGTCGTAAACCAAAAGGACACTACTGTTTTGGATCTTGTAAAAACGTATTATCTCCGCCACGGCTTGCCCGCTTAAATTCATGAAGGTCTGCGGTTTGGCCAGGATCAGATCGCCGGTTTGCAGAACATCTGCCTGGTGTTTTTTCTTCCAGGGAGAACCGGCGGCTAGCTGGTCTAGCACCATAAACCCTACGTTATGGCGGTTGGCCGAGTGTTTTTTGCCTGGATTGCCTAGTCCGATAATTAGCTTCATATTTCTATAGTGTAACAAGTTGTTGAAAAAAAACAAATCGATGTTATACTTGGCTCAGTTGGAAGGGGGTGAAAATACATGAAAAAATCATTAATTATCGTTTCTTTTCTTCTAATTTTATTCTGCCTGCCAAGCTTTGCTTTGTTCAGCGTGGGGGCTTTGGGTTCCAGCTATTCCTTTACCGGAGCTTCTGTGACCGCGATGGGCGTAGAGGTTGGCTTACCGGTCGCTCTTTTGCCATTGGCCAGTACCAGAGTTCAGGTGCTTACCGGAACCTATTCAGGCGCTACGTTCATGCCGATCATGGTCCAGCAGTCATATAGCTTGCCATTTGTCGGCCTTTACGGAGGTCTGGAAGCTGGTTATATCAGCGCCAAGATCAGCGGAGTTTCCGGCGGGGTTTTATCCTACGGAGGTTTCGTGGGCTACGAGATGCCTTTGGGTTTCGGCTCAGGTTTTGCTGAAGTCAGCTTTGATGTTATTCCTTTCTCCAGCATCGTTTCAACTGCCAAGGACGAAAGCGTCATGGTGCTAAAAACAGGCGCCAGGATCGGGATATAATTGGTTTTGACTTTTTTGTTAATGAGAGGGCGTTCTTCGGAGCGCCCTTTTTGTTAGGAGAAGACAAGAATTAAAGAAGTAAAGAAATAAAGGAGTAAAGAATTAGGGAATATGTAAGGAGTGCCAGGCGCTTTGTTAGGCGCCGCCCTCATGCTCTTATTACTTCTTTACTTCTTTAATTCTTTACTTCTCCTCATAGAAAAATACACCATCTTCTTGTCTTAAACACCATTTCGGTATATTATTATCCCATGGCCGAGATCCGCAAAGACCCGATAACCGGGCGCTGGGTGATAATTGCCGTTGACAGAAGTCAGCGTCCTTCAGATTTTGTCCACAATCAATCGGTCCAAAATGACGGCTCCTGCCCTTTTTGCGTAGGCGCTGAAGATAAAACCCCTCCAGAGATCGTCGCCCTTAGGCCGCAAGATACCCAGGCCAATAAACCCGGCTGGAAAGTGCGGGTCGTGCCGAACAAATTCCCCGCCTTAAAGATCGAAGGAGAGCTGGAAAAGCATGGCGTCGGTCTTTACGACGTTATGCATGGCGTCGGCGCTCATGAAGTTATAGTTGAGACCCCAGACCATTCCCTGGGCATGGCCGATCTGGAAGTCAGCAATATTGCCGATATTTTGGAGATGTACAAGAACCGCCTGCTCGATCTTTCCAAGGACCCTCGTTTTAAATATATCCTGATCTTTAAGAACCATGGCTATGAAGCTGGCGCAACCTTGGCTCATACCCATTCCCAGGTCATTGCGACCCCGGTCACACCGATCAACATCAAGAGCGAACTTCATGGCGCCAGGGAATATTTCCTGATGAAAGACCGCTGTCTGTTCTGCGATATCATCCGCCAGGAGCTGATGTTCGGCAAAGACAGGGTCGCGATCGAGAACGAGCTTTTTATCGTGCTGGCTCCTTTTGCTTCCAGGTTTCCTTTTGAGTTCTGTATACTGCCCAAAAAACATGCTCATAACTATACGTCTATTTCCGAAGAAGAAAAGTGGGCGCTGGCTGATATCCTGAAAGCTCTGCTGACCCGGATGAAAGACGTGCTAAACGATCCTTCCTATAATTTTATTTTACATACTTCCCCGCGTGCTGAAGGTCCCGCAAGACCCGGCTACTGGCAAACTCTGCCTTACGATTTCCACTGGCATATCGAGATCATCCCCCGCCTGACGAGGACCGCAGGTTTTGAATGGGGCACTGGTTTTTATATCAATCCAACCGCTCCCGAAGAAGCTGCCAAGTATATCAGGCAGTGGGAGATCAAGAAAAAAGAAATGAATTACATGGCCTAAGGCCTGGGAGTAGAATGCTCAAGATACTTTTAGCATCTTCTGAAGTACATCCGTTCGCCAAAACAGGCGGACTAGCCGACGTGGCGGGAGCCCTGCCCAAAGCTTTACGCAAGCTGGGGCATGAAGTCTACGTGGTCATGCCGGCTTACAGGTCAGTTAAAGCGGGAACTGTCGTCCAGCAAAACCTATCCGTGCAAATGGGTGGTCAGACCAAAAAGTTCTCGGTTAGACAAGCCTTGTTCCCTGACAGCAATGTCCCTATTTACCTGATCGACCATAAACCCTACTTTGATCGTGATGAGCTATATCAGGACAAGGGCAAGGACTATCCGGATAATCCGGAACGCTTCGCTTTCTTCTGCTTGGCAACGCTCGAGCTTTTAAAAAAGCTGAACTGGGCCCCGGACGTGATCCATTGCAACGATTGGCAAACCGCCTTGCTGCCGGTCTATCTGAAAACTACTTACAAGAACGACCCCTTCTTCAAACATACCGCGACCGTGTTCACCATCCATAACCTGGCCTATCAGGGGCTGGCAGCTCATAGCAAGCTGCACGCGATGAGCCTGGAAGAGAAGTTGTTCAACCCTCATGCCCTGGAATTTTATGGCAAGGTAAATCTGCTCAAGGGCGGATTGGTCTTTGCAGATCTGCTCAATACGGTCAGTAAAAATTACAGCGAAGAGATCCAGACCAAGGAGTTCGGCTGCGGACTGGAAGGGCTGCTGCATACCCGCAAAAGGGACCTGTTCGGGATCCTCAACGGCCTGGATTACGCGGTCTGGGATCCGGAATTCGATAATGACCTGATCAAGAAATATTCGGCCCATAAGCTGGTCGACAAAAAACCGAACAAGGAAGACCTGCAAAAACTTTTCAAGCTTCCGGTCCTGCCCATGACCCCGGTCATCGGCATGGTCTCGCGTCTGGACACCCAGAAGGGGTTTGATCTCTTGGTCCAGGCCATGGACAGAATAATGGCCCTCAATGTCCAGTTGGTAGTTTTAGGTACGGGGACTCCTGAATATCATGTGCTTTTTGAAAAGTTACATCATAAATATCCCAACCAGATCGGCATCGCCTTAAAGTTCGACGCAGCGTTAGCCAAGAAGATCTATGCCGGTTCCGACATGTTCCTGATGCCTTCGCGCTACGAACCTTGCGGACTGGGTCAGCTGATCAGCCTGAAATATGGGACAGTGCCTATCGTTAGGGAAACCGGAGGCCTGGCCGATACGATCGTTGATTATTACGGGAACAAACGCAGTGGTAACGGTTTTACCTTTAAGCCTTATACGGCAGAAGATCTGTTAGATACCGTAAGGCGGGCGGCCCTGACTTTCCGCGAAAAGACCGCCTGGACCAAGTTAATGAGCCGGGCGATGCTCGAAGATTTTTCCTGGAACGCCTCAGCCAAACATTACGCGCGACTTTATAAAAAGGCCGCCAAGCTCAAGGACGCGTAAGCCAGTAGTCAGTAGACGGCTTACAGTAGCCACCCCGCGATCCACACCCGTTCTACGGTTTTCCCTATGTGCCTCCGTGCCTTTGTGCCTGCTTGTTTATTTCCCCTCCAGCGCCTTGATCCGGCTTTCCAGTTTGGCATTCTGTTCGCGCAGGGACTGGATCTCGGCGTCTTTTTGTTGTTTTAGTTCTTTGACGGCCTCGATCACCGGGGCCAGCAGGCCGCTATAATTAACTGACTTATAACCATCCTTGCCTTCTTTCACTAATTCCGGATATATCTTTTCTACTTCCTGGGCGATCACGCCAAGCTGTTTTCCATTCTCAAAGTTGCGGCTAGGAAATTCATCCGTTCGCCACTCATAGGAAACACCTTTCAGTTGGGATAATTTATCGAGCTGAGCGTTCATGGCCTGAATGTTCTTTTTTAGCCTTTGGTCGCTGGTCAGATTCGACCCGTTCGCTTTGACGTTCCCGATCGCATTGATGTCTCCGTTAACCTCCAGCTTATAATTAGGTGCCGAGGTGCCAATACCAATGCGGTCGCCTCTCACTCTCATCCGCTCTGCCATGCCATCGCTATATTGAGTCCAGAACGAAATGTCCCCATACGGCCCCATCCCGCGATTGTGATGAAAGCCGATTTTTGCGGTCGCAATATCAGCTGCACCCCTAAAGGTGATGAAGTCTGTCGCCGCCCTGTCGCCTACGGAGTTCTGGGCTTCTGAAGCTAAGATCAACAGCTCGGTATTGTCTATGCCCGTACCGGTGTCGCGGATATGCATCTTGCCCCCTGGAAGAACCGCACCGAGGCCGAAGTTCCCGGCTGCGTCGATCACCATTCGGTTGGTCAAACCATCATAAATACCAAAACCCGACTCAGACACATTCGTCACCCCTGAAGACAAGGCCCAGACACTGCCGCCACTACCAGGGTTATCTAAATATAATTTGGTCGTACCGGCGTTTACGCTATCAGAACCAAGACGTATCGAGCCATTTACCCTTAACTTATAACCGCTTGGATTCGTTGTCCCGATCCCTACGCTGCCGCTCGTCCAGGTCAGGACAGGGGTGCCCAATACCGATTCACTGCCGTTATAACCCAGCGACCAGGTGTTGTTGCCATCGTTTTGAATAGTACCCCAATAAGTACCTGCAGAATTAAGCACGACCTGGGGCTTGCCCATCTGATACATAGTTATTGCGCCGGAGCCCAGATACAATTTTGAAGCAGGAGGAACGGAACCGATGCCGACGTTGCCCCTTTTATCAACATACAAAGCATTGCTCAGCGAGTTGCCAGCGCCTGCATTACTGGAAGCAGCCTGAACATAGAACGCTGCATTATCGGTAATGCCGACCACGTGGAGCTGAGCCGCTGGGGACAGCACGCCAACACCAGTTTTACCATCAGCCAAGATAGACACCTTGCTGCTCCAGTCAACACCGCCTGCGGTATTTGATACTTCAAACTCCAATGCGTCGCTAACATGATCAGATTTTGTGATCCGCCAGTTCTTGTGGGTCACATGTCCGAAAAGCGCGATAGAGGTCTGGCCATAATTATAGTCCGCCACCTCCAGTTTGTTGGTTGGACTTGTTCTGCCAAGACCGACATTGCCGTTACGGTCCATATACAAGATACCGGCTGCAGTACGGACCCTGAAATCAGGATTGGTATCACCGTTCAAGAGTGGAGAATCAATAGCGGTCCAGTTGTTAATGGCCATGTTGTAGAACCGAAGCTCATTAGCGGCTTCCAACCGGATGTTTCCGCTCACGTTCAAGGTAGCTCTCGGAATCGTCGTTCCAATACCAAAGTTCCCGCCATTTAAGTAAGAATTTCCGTTAGTATATAACCATACCTTGCTATTTGCACTTGCATCTTGCGCGTAGATCAAGCCATTGCCAACACTGCCGGTAAATCCAGTAAACCCAATCCCATTGCTGGTCATTCTGATGGCTCCAGCTACCTCTAGCTTCGCCCCTGGAGTTACTGTCCCTACACCAATGTTGCCGTTCGTCGAAACAAAAGCCGCCTGCACCCCGCCATTGCTCAAGCCCCCCGCCTGCAAGGCATAGCCGACACTATTGATCTTGGTCCGGGGTGATAATACCTCGCCATTAACTTCAACCTGCAGATATGCGTTATCTGTTACGAATACGTTCGGACTGATCGGATTACCATTGCCCAGAACAACGCTGTAAATGCCCTGGTTAACTTCTACGGTTGAGATCGTTTGGGTCCAGATCGGCGTTCCCGCTGTAGGATCGGTATAGATCGAAAAGATCATCGGGAGAGACGAATTCACTAGCGCACCGTTCTGGAGCAACCGCCCCGAGTAAGTCAGTTGATTCGGCACGGCGAATGCGCCCAAGGACAGAATTGCCAGACCCAGAATTCCTAATAATGCTTTTTTCACGAGATCCTCCGGTTAATATATTTTATGTAATAATTGTACTTATATATATATACGGTTGGCAATCGATATTTTGCCCAGCCGCCTGCGCGGGAATGACAGCGTTCGCTTCCCCTCTCTGCGAGCCGAAGGCTTTGCGCAGGCAGGCGGAGAGGGGTCAGGGGAGAGGTCTTGCTTGCATTGCGCACTGCGGGGAGCTAATTCTTAGTAGAGATTGCCACGTCGGCTGCCTCCTCGCAATGACGGGGCTGCTATCTGCCGATTTACTTTTTATATTCTATCGTTTACTATTATTATATGCGCAAAGCCAAGATCGACCGGATGACCAAAGAGACCAAGATCAAGATCGAGCTTAACCTCGACGGAACGGGTGTAAGCCAGATCAGTACTGGCGTGCCTTTCTTTAACCATCTTATGGACCTCTTTACCCGCCATAGCGGTTTTAACTTAAAGATCGTGGCCAAGGGCGATACCCAGGTCGACGACCACCATACCATTGAGGACATCGGCATCTGCCTGGGCCTGGCTTTCAAACAAGCCCTGGGCAAAAAGGCCGGCATCAGGCGCTATGCCAGTATCGACCTGCCTATGGACGAAGCGCTGGTCAGGGCCGCCCTGGATATTTCCGGACGTCCGTTCCTGGTTTACAACCTTAAACTAGACCGCAAGCAGGTCAAAGATTTTGAGGTCGAATTGATCAAGGAATTTTTCCGCGCCTTTGTGAACAAGGCCGAAGTCACGCTGCACTTCTATCAGGAAGCTGGCGAAACCACCCATCATATTTTAGAAGCCGTGTTCAAGGGCTGGGCCCGGGTCATGGCCGATGCCTGCCGGATCGATCCGAAAATGGCCGGGAAGATCCCGTCAACCAAGGGGGTAATTTAAGATGGACGTCAAAGCTGTTGTCATGGAAGATAAAGATATTCATCGCGCGGTCAAACGGATCGCTCACGAAATAATCGAGACTACCGGTAAGCTGGATACCTTGATATTGATCGGTATTATTTCCCGCGGGGCTCAGCTGGCTGAACGCTTGGCCCGCGAGATAAAAAAGGCAGAAAAGGTCGTTGTCCCGGTCGGGCAGATCGATATCTCTCTTTACCGCGATGACCTTTCGACCAAAGGGAATTTGATCACGATCAAGGAAACCCGGATCCCCTGCGATATTACGGACAAGCATGTCGTTCTTGTCGATGATGTATTGTTCCACGGACGGACGATCCGCGCCGCTATGGACGGACTGAACGACTATGGCCGGCCCAAAACAATTCGGCTCGCAGTGCTGATCGATCGCGGTCATCGTGAACTGCCGATCCATGCCGACTTTATCGGCAAAAGCGTCCCTACTTCCAAATATGAGCTGGTCGAGGTAAAATTACTGGAAACCGACGGTGATGATACCGTGGTTATAAAGTAATAAGGAGTTTTCCTTTTGACCAAACCAGCAAGCAAGAGCCCGAAAAAGCCTTCGAGCAAGAACCCCAAGCCGCCAGAGAATAATCGAGCCAATGTTTTAGTTTATGTGATCATCATGGTCGCCATCCTGGCCTTGGCAAATTCTGTATTGACCCCCGCGACCAAGACCAGGGAAATTGCCTTCAGCGATTTTATGAACGACGTTAACAACGGCAATATCGCTACCGTCCAGATCTTTCCCAAACAATCGCTGATCATTGGTACCTTTAGAAATGCCAAGGAAATGTTCAAGGTAAATATCCTGGACTACCCCGACCTTATCCCGTCATTAAAGGCGAACGGCATTCAGATAAAAGTATCTGCCATAGAACAAAACTGGCTGGTTGAATTGCTTTCCTCTCTGCTCATTCCCTTCCTGCTCTTCGCCGGGCTCTGGTTCTTTGTCTTCCGCCAGGCCCAGGGCATGAATAACCAAGCTATATCTTTTGGCAAAAGCCGGGCCAAGGCCTGGGACAAGACCGGCAGTGAAAAAATAACCTTTGCCGATGTTGCAGGAGCTGACGAAGCTGTTGAAGAATTGCAGGAGATCGTGGACTTTCTTAAAGCCCCTAAAAAATTCCAGGACCTTGGGGCCAAGATCCCGCGAGGGGTCTTGCTAGTAGGAGCTCCCGGTACGGGCAAGACTTTGCTGGCCAGAGCGATCGCTGGAGAAGCTGAAGTTGCTTTCTTTAACATCTCCGGTTCTGAATTCGTGGAAATGTTCGTCGGCGTCGGCGCCAGCCGTGTCCGCGACCTGTTCACCCAGGCCAAAAAGACCATGCCGGCGATCGTGTTCGTAGACGAGATCGACGCTGTTGGCAGGCAAAGGGGCGCCGGCTTGGGCGGAGGACATGATGAAAGAGAACAGACCCTGAACCAGCTTTTGGTCGAGATGGACGGCTTTGACAAAAAAGCCAGCGTGATCGTGATCGCCGCAACCAACCGTCCGGACATCTTGGACCCAGCGCTTTTGCGGCCAGGGCGTTTTGACCGCCAGATCGTCGTGGATAAACCTGATGTTAAAGGCCGCGAAGCGATCTTGAAGATCCATATGAAGGACAAGAAGGTCGCCAAGGAAATAGACCTGTCAGTGATCGCCAGACGTACTCCTGGTTTTACAGGAGCCGACCTGGCTAACCTGGTCAATGAAGGTACGTTGTTGGCAGCGCGGCGTAATAAGCATCATGTGTCCATGATAGAGCTTGAGGAATCCATCGACCGGGTTATCGCCGGACCGGAAAAGAAAAGCCGGATCATTAGCGACAAGGAAAAAGAGATCATCGCTTACCATGAGGTCGGTCATGCTATCGTAGCAAAGTTGTTACCTGGCACTGATCCGGTCCATAAGGTATCTATCTTGCCCCGGGGCATGGCGCTGGGCTATACCTTGCAGCTGCCCCTGGAAGACAGATATCTGGTATCCAAACAAGAGATAACTGATCAGCTGACCGTGCTCCTTGGCGGCCGGGCCGCTGAAGAAGTATTTTTTAAAACAGTGACCTCCGGCGCTCAAAATGATATTGAGCGAGCGACCAAGCTGGCGACAAAATTTGTCTGTCTTTACGGGATGAGCACGCTCGGCCCGCGTTCTTTCGGTAATAATACGGAACACGTCTTCCTCGGCAAGGAGTTGACCCAGCACGACCGGGATTACGGGGACAAGACCGCCAATCTGGTCGACCATGAGATCAGCCAGTTGATCTTTGAAACCTACAACCGCGCCAAGGAATTGCTCAGCTCCAAGAAACACAAGGTCCAGGATATCGTTAAGATATTGATCGAAAAGGAAATTCTGGAAGGCGCGGAACTGGAAACGCTGTTGAACGGCGAGAGTGGCGCAAAGGGCTAGGTTGATCGGGGCGGGGCGCGTGGGTGGTTTTGCGGACACTTTGACAAGCCCAGTGTCCGAGGGGGCTGGGGGTTCTAGGGGCCGGATGCCTAGGTCGTTGCTCTCATGAAATGTAAGCGTTCGTTCGCCGTCTGGCTAAAGACATATTTCAAAGTTGCCTTATATGCTTCAGTTAATTCTACCGATCGTCTGGGCATGACCAGCTTTTCGGTTTCGATGAATTTTTCCAGTTTGTATTCGGTCAGCTCGTCCTTGGTTCCCCAGGAAAATGAAGGAATGCTTTTCTGGGCGAATAAACCACCGCCGAACAGATTGTTGCCCACGCCCACCACGATCCCTGTATTGAACAGCGTTCCGATCCCGGTCTTGGTATGATCCCCTATCAGGGAGCCGAAAAAGGTCTCGTTGGTATCGATCAGGCTTCCATCGAGCTGGACCTTTACCTGGCTGTAGTTATTCTTAAGATTGCTGTTCGTTGTTAGAGCGCCCAGGTTGATCCATTCGGCCAAATAAGAATTACCCAGAAAGCCGTCATGGGCTTTATTGGAATAACCAAGGATCGTCGTCGACTTTACTTCGCCGCCAATTTTACAGCAGGGACCGATGGACGAAGCGGTGATACGCGCGCTTCTGATCTCACAATTATCCCCGATAAAGACCGGGCCTTTTAAATATGAATGTGGCAAGATATGGACATTCTTACTTATATAGATCGGCCCATCGCTGGCATCCAGCACGGAAAAAGCGTCTATCTTGCTGCCTTTATCAATAAATATCTGATCCTCATTAAGCAGGCAGGCGCTGGTCTGGATATCTCCCTTGAGCAGGCCGATGGCCAGCGAGGAAAAGTCTTCCTTGAGCTGGGAGCCCTGGTGGGCGATCAGCTCCCAGGGATAATTGACCGTCGGCACATCTATCTTCTTTACCAAGGCCTTTAGTCTTAGCGCCTGAAATACTTCAGCGCAGTTGATCGGGCCCTTGTCGAGATAGTTCTTCATCGCCGTCAGGCTTTCGCCGTTCAAATAGGCCAGGATCAGTTCTTCTTGTTGGTTAAGATAAATATAGTTTTTGCCAGCGGTAAGCTCTATATCCTGCAGAAGATTCCGGCTGATCAGGGCTCTGCCGTTCACGAAGAGGCAGGAACCGGCGGTGGTCAACTGGTTGATCAGGGCATTAACATGCCGCTGTTTAATAACGTCCTTGAGATAAGGTCTGCAGTGCAGGATCACGTTGTCATGGGGAATATAGCGAATGATCTTGCCGGCCAGGGTATCCAGTCCGCATAACAGATCGTAGGCCGGACGCAGATGGGTTAGCGGCAGAAATAATCGATATTTGGTATCTTCAAAAATGCAAAGGTTGTACATATTTATATTATACCCTGTTCAGCTTTGAAATGAATACCGGTATTTTGTATGTACGTCGTAACGGTTCTCTAATATCGCCACAACATCTTCGATAAAAACGATCTCTTCGTTCGTTGGGATCACATAAACCTTAACCGCTGAATCGCTTTGGTTTATTTCCAGTTCTTCTTTTTTGCCGACGGTTCGTTCGTTCACTTCCCTGTCCAGCTTGATGCCCATAAAGTCCAATCCTTCCAGGGCCTTCGCGCGGATCAGCCAATTGTTCTCGCCCACGCCGGCAGTGAAGACAACGGCGTCCACCCCGCCCATGCCTGCTGCATAAGCGCCGATATATTTACGCAATCGATAGGCTTCCATTTCCATGGCCAACTGGCAAAGCTTGTCCCCGTCCTGGGCGCCTTTGGTCACATCTCTGCGATCCGTGAACTGTCCGGTGATACCCAGCAGTCCGCTTTTTTTGTTGAGCATTTCGACGACCGCAACAGCTGTTATATTCAGCTTCTGAGCAACGTATGGGACGATAGCCGGGTCAATGTCTCCGCTTCTGGTCCCCATAATAGCCCCTTCCAGCGGCGTAAAGCCCATGCTGGTATCGACGCAGATCCCGCCCTTCACGGCTGAGATGCTAACGCCGTTGCCGATATGCATGGTGATTATCCTGGTCGCTTCTACTGGCTTGCCTAATAATACTTGCGCTCTTTTGGATACATATAAATGTGATGTGCCATGAAAGCCGTAACGGCGAATGCCATAATCCTGATACCACTGGAGAGGGATCGCGTACATATACGCATGCTCTGGTATCGTCTGATGAAAAGCAGTATCGAAAACTGCTATCTGCGGGGTTCCCGGCATAACTTCCTGCGCCGATTCGATCCCGGCAATATTGGGTGGGTTATGTAATGGGGCTAGTTCCTGAACTTCCTTGATGCTCTTCAAGACATTCTCATCGATGAGCACGGAGCGGGAGAATTTGTCGCCGCCATGGACTACCCGATGACCGACGGCGCGGATCTCCTGCATGCTTTTTATTACTCCGATCTCTGGATCGGTAAGCACTTCTATGATGAACCGAATGGCTAGTTTGTGGTCTGCGCAGGGTTTTTCTTTTTTGATCATCGGGTAGCCGGCGCGCTCATGCAGGATATAAGAATAGGCATTGCCTACTCTTTCCACAACACCTTTGCAGATCACTTGATGAGCATTCCAGGCATAGAGCTGGTATTTTACGGAGGAGCTGCCACAGTTGAGAGCTAATATCATTGTTCTTCCTTGCTGTTATAACTATTCGCCCCGTCATTGCGAGGAGCCCAGCATCGGGGCGACGAAGCAATCTCTCGATTGGGATTGCTTGCCGAGAGATTGCCACGTCGGATGCCTCCTCGCAACGACGGGGGCTCCAGCTGACTCCTCTGTGCCCTACCCTACTCGCACTGCAACACAGTTATCGCCGCAACATTAACGATATCTTCCACGCTGCAGCCGCGCGAAAGGTCGTTTACTGGCTTTAAGGTACCTTGCAGGATCGGGCCAAGCGCTTCAGCGCCGCCAAGCCTCTCGGTTATCTTGTAGCCGATATTACCGGCATTGAGGTCCGGGAAAATAAATATATTCGCCTGTCCGGCGACCGGGCTACCAGGGGCCTTCTTTTTAGCCACATCAGGGACCAGCGCGGCATCAAATTGCAGTTCGCCATCGGCCACTATATCCGGCTCTTTTTGCTTGATGATCTTTAAGGCTTCTCTGACCTTGAGCACGCTGTCATCTTCAGCGCTTCCTTTGGTTGAAAAAGAAAGCAGGGCGACTTTCTGGTCTTTTCTCTGCATCAACATTTTATTCGAATCAACTGTTGCGATCGCTATATCGGCCAACTGCTCCGCATCCGGGTTTGGGTTAACGCCGCAATCCGCGTAGAATAACACTCCGTTCTGACCATACTCGGTTGTTGGCAATAGCATTATGAAAAAGCTGGATATGATCGAAGCGTTCTTTTTCATGCCTATGCAGTGCAAGGCCGCCTTGATCGTATTCTTGGTTGGATTAATTGCGCCAGCGACCATCCCGTCCGCCTTGCCAGCGGCCACATACATGGCGCCAAAGAATAAGGGGTCTGTAAGCATGATCTGCTCTGCCATATTCAAGGTCATCCCTTTGTGCTGGCGCTGATTGTTCAGGGTTATGGCAAAGGGCCGGGTCAATACTGCATCCTGTTGGGAAATAATATCTATGTTGGCCAAGGAGACATTGATTTTCTTTGCTTGCTGCTGAAGCGTTACCTGTTCGCCGACCATGGTTACCTTGGCGATCTTTTTTTTGCTGATGATCTCCGCCGCCCGCATGATCCGTTCATCGGTACTTTCCGGCAGTACTATCCGTTTTTGCTTGCTGGCAGCCCGTTGCTGCAGGTCGCTGATGAAGTCTTCCATAAGGCGGATAATATAACATGGGGCACATAGCTAGAGCAAGAATTCGTCAGGTAACAGAGGGGGGGCGTCATTTTGCAATGACGGGGGGGGTATTCTTGCCTTCCATATTGTCATC
>JBAZXJ010000002.1:0-17031 GCA_041659865.1 Candidatus Margulisiibacteriota bacterium
TTAAAATAGCAGGAAGTCCTGCTGATCATCCTGACAAAGCAGGCATCCGTCTGGAAAAACTGGTGATCGAAAAAATATTCTTGACCAAAACGGATCCGGTCTTGAACCCTGCCCAAATATTCAGTTCTTTCCCTGAAAAACCCCTGGAAATAGAAGTTCGGAACAACAAGCGCTATCTGGTTTTCAAGCCTTGCGGACAAGGTTTGGCCGTGGGTGACCGCAATCTTCTGCTTAGAAAAGATGGCGATCAGGTTGCGGTGGAATATGAGATCAAGGATAGCCAGAGTTACAGCGGCCTCTACTCCAATATTTTCGATGTCTCCAGGATCAACGAATTGGAACTGGCCGCCGAAATGGGTGGAGTAATGCAAAAACATGGCCAGCCCCCTAACTGGGCTACCAATACCATCGAGCTCAACTATTTCGATGAATTTGGCGCGCAAGTCTATCCGGCAGATAACGGCGAGGAAAGATACCAGAACATCCACCAGGACCCAGACCAGCGCCAGCAGATACGTAAAGGCTTTTTCGCCGTTCCACACGAGAGAGGCGCCAGGTATGCCCAGGTCAAAATGCACGTGACCAGGCTGTATGATAATGAGGCCGGAACCTTTGACCGCCAAAATTATTTTACCGGTCGTAGCCATGTGGCCAAGGTATATATGCGTACCGCGCTGCCCTTGATCAACCATAATAATTTTGCCCCGCAGAACGGGACTCTTTACAAACAACGGAACGGACGTCCTTTGGATTGGAGTTCGGATGGAATAACCATCGAGGAAGACCTGGCGGCAAGTACCCGTCAGGTGAAATATGAAAATACCGATAAGGACTGGAGCGTATTAAAGACCCAGCTGAACGTACCGGAAGATGCTGGAGCCTTAAGGGGTTTCCTTAATATAGATGTGCAAAATATTCAGGCCGGCCTGGAGCAGTGGCAGGGCTTTGGTTTATTCCTGGAGGCTGATGTTGTCGATAACAGCGGCAATATTTTTCATTATGAAGGGATCCCTGTTTTCAAAAAAGAAGGGAAACGCTTGGTCCGTCTGGAAAGGATCGCAACCAAGACCAAAGCCGTTTTGGAATACTATGTCCCTTTATATCATGAAAATTTACGCATTACTAAGTTGACCTGGCAGTTGGCCCTGGCCGGCAAGGGCCGGGTCGTTCTTTTGCCTTTGACCGGTTCGCCGAACGCCAGCATCGTTAAACTGGAATTCCTCAAGGGCGGTGATCTGGAAAAAAATCCTGCGCTTTGGAGTCAATACGGACTTAATGAAGCCAATGGTAATGAACTGAGATTTCAAAAGCACTATCAAATGGAAAAAGCTGGCCAGCGTTATGTATATGATTCTGCCGAAAGCTTAAATGACCATCTTGCCGGAGCCTGGCAAAACGAGCTGAACATAGTGGAGGACCTGAAGAAGCTCAGGCTAGGTGCTGAGTTAAGGCTGGCCGATGTCGTGATCAGGGCGCTTCCCAGCTACTCCAGGGTCAACAAGGAATATGTCGTCCCTGCTGGCGCTCAGGCGGCCTATCTGAAATTTGTCATGTCCGGAGCCGAGACAGAAGCCAGTTTCAATATTAAGACCGTAATGCTGAACAGCAGTGGTAATATTCTGGAGGCGCCTTTTTTATTAAGAGGACCAAGTTCCGAGGCGTGGTTCAAGGTGGCAGCCAACAAGGATGTCATGGCCTTGCGTAATGGCGGCTATGAGTTGCTAATGCCGCTACAGAGAAAAGGTTTTTTGGCGGATAGATTCAGGTTGACCCTGGGGGGTAACCAAGGGGAAGTTGCTGTTCGTGAGCTAAGGATAGCATATTTGCCAGAACTGCCCGCGGCCATAAAAAATGCGGATAATTTATCTGCTTCATATCTCTTTTCTGTTGATGGGCTAAAGCAGGAAAATATTTTCACCCATCTTTCCCTGGATAAAATGGACTTGGCCGTGCTGGCCAATAAAGACAAAGGATATTTGGATAATCGGGAAATGTATCCTATCGAACAGGGCAAGCAGGTCCTGCCGGCCATGAATATTTTTGAGCATGAAGAGCTCAAGGCTGTTAATCAGCAGATCCGCGCCAGTATCAAGGCCGGTAAAGCGACTTATTCCAAGGGCGAATGGTTCTATCAGCCGGGCGAAAGTTTTCAGCAAGTCGGGTTTACCATTGTCGGAGAAACCTTTAATAAATGGTTCGAGCTCAGAAGCAGGGAATTTTCTGGCGGGGTAAAAGATCCCTCCTGGTCCGCATCCTTAAATCCTCTGGAACAAAAGAAGCTCAAGCTGTCTGCCAATAGCGCTGAATATATCAAGATGTCTTTTAGGGCGCAGTCCCGCTTGTGGCAGAAGTGGGGTATTAATACCATTCGTGTCCATCAATTATTCGCTTCCTGGTCAGGTTTAGATAAAGAGAAGATAGGTTTAACGATAGATATCCTGAAAATGTTACAACAGGAAGAAGGCTTTTTGATCGTGTTCGATATGATGCCCAATCCCGACTTCACCAGTCCTCTTTATAAGGAAGCACTGGCAGGTAAGCCATATGCCAAGGACCTTTCCGATACGAATTTATTCAAGGCCACACTGGCCCTGCCTGAAGTAAGTGATGTTTATGTAAAAACAGCAGCTGGCGAGATCCTGAAAGCTTTTCAGACCCATGATTTCTGGCCGAATTCCCTGTCTTACTGCAACGAAACAGGGTTGGTCCATGGCTTCTGGCTGATCGATCGCAACAATCCGGCCGCTCATCCCTATTTTAGCAGAGTGTATCATTACTATTATGATAATTACCTGAAGGAACTGCAGGCTTATCCCGGCGTGAATGCTTTCATTGAGGAGACCTATCCTCTTTTGCAGACCCATGTTCAATCCGTAAAAATGGAACAGCTTGTGGGGGAACTGGACTCCGTTGTCAAAATGCTCAAGGCTAAAAGGCGTATCAAGGATAATGCCAGCTATGTTTATTATAATCTGCTCAGAGATGGTGTTGCTCAACAATATTCTTATTATGGCAAAGAGCTCAAGGACCTCAAGGAGAACTTCCGTGGGCTGGTGCAGAATACAGCCTCCCTGAAATATTATGAGGATGCCGAAAAGAAGATCAAGCAGATTGAGGACAAGCTGGCTGTGCTCAAACAAGAGAACCAGGCCAGGAAAAAAGAGAATGCGGAAAAGCTGGTCTTAATACTGCGCGACACCAGAACTATCGAGGCTGTCAACGGTCTGCAAGCCAGGGTATTCCAGAGTAAAATGCCTAATTCTTACCAGATCCCCAAGGGACTGGGCCTGGAATATATCGATACTTTTGAGCAGATAGACAGCAAGAAGCGGGTCCAGGCTTTCTTTACCTCCTTTCTGCTGCCGGTCAGGTTCTGCCAGGACATCGATTCACTGCTGAACGCCAAGAACCCAACGGGTAGTTTTAGTATCGGCCTGAACAATGATTATATTAAGGATGTCTACGCCCTGCTGGCTAATTCTTATCTCTTTGTGAATAGCGAACAGCAGGAATTAAGATTTAACAAGTATACTCATCATCCTCTGGGCGGCTATAGCATGTTGTCAAATGCCGGGCAGGGGAACGTCTTTGATGAGGATTCGAACCTGGACTTAAATCTCAAGCTGTTCACTCCGCTGCTCGCTGCTGGCTATAAAGCTCAAATGTCCGAGGCTAATTATACCTTTGCCGGTGATGACCGTGCTGGTCAGGAGAACTGGACCGCTATGGACTATTTAAAGCTTATTTCGCAAGGGGACCATTTACTGGCTTTCAGGCTGGGCTTGAACAACCTGGATAACCCGATCATTACTGACTATTTTGACATCGGCAACAGAGCATTTAAACTGGAAGCAATGGCTTTTGCCGGAGCTTTGGCGCTGGCCAGAAATACCAGCGGGAAATACCAGGTCCAGCCAGGCAGCTTTCAGTATGATCGTTTCCAGCAGAAGATATCCTTGAGTTCGGAAAAAGTATCAGGCCTGGCGGGATCTTTCTCTTCCGGGGGGATATTGTACAGTAAAGATGGCAAAGTAGGTTTTAAATATCTTGGCCAAAGGAATAAAGTTGACCTTTGTATATTAAGGATAGAACTGGGACAGGATATTTTGGTCGATTGCTATGGCATCATGCGCAACAACAAGCAACAGAACCGCCCGGCCAATCCCGACCTGGTCCAGTCCTATGGCGTTCCGCCGATCATGTACCAGGCGCCAAAAGGGGTTTTAGCCATCAAGCTCAAGAATGATGGTCGTGGAACTGTGGAAGTATTCGCTTCAACACCAAGCCAGCGTGTGCTGAAAGTCCCGTCAGAAGCCTATCGCATTGAGAGAGGCACTATGCTCCTGGATACTGCCAAGGCAGGAAAAGGACTGATCAGCTTCAGGGTGAAACAGAAATGATCGAAACTGATAAAAGGGAGGGTTCAATGAACAATATTTGCCAATTAGAAACTAGTGAATTATTCGTTGAGCTCGACTCTTCCCTGGCTGGTCTTTCTTCGGTCCAGGCCGAGGAAAGGGTCCTGGAACACGGCTTGAACGAGATCGAGGCCAAGCAGACCAAAAGCCTTCTGGCGAAGATCATCCAGCAGATAGCAGAACCCGTGATCCTGATCCTCTTCGGTGCAGCCGGTCTTTCCCTGTTCGTTGGGGACTGGAAAGACGCCGTCGTGATCCTTGGTGTAGTTCTAATTAATACTTTGATCAGTCTGATCCAGGAGAACAAATCAGAAAAAGCGGTAGAAGAACTAAAGAAAATGCTGACGCCGGAAGTTAAAGTGTTTCGCAATGGCAGTCTGCAGATCCTCTCTTCCAAGTATCTTGTGCCCGGCGATCTGATCTTTTTTGAGGCCGGAGATATCATCCCGGCGGATGCGCGGGTCATCGAGAGCAGTGAGATCCTTACGGATGAAGCTCATCTGACCGGTGAGGCAGAGCCGGTTCCAAAGAACAGTCAGTCGATCAGCCAGGAAAACCTAAAGCCCTATGAAATGCGTAATGTCGTCTTTACCGGCAGCAAGATCCTGAAAGGCACCGGGCGAGCTGTTGTGTTCAAGACCGGAAGGCGAACCGAAGTCGGCCAGATCGCCAGGAACATCCTGGAAGCTAAAGAAGAAAAAACCCCTTTGCAAAAAAAGATCAACCAGGAAATGAACTATCTGGTAGTTTTTGCTTTTGCGGCTGCGGCGATCATTTTGATCCAGGGGATATTTAACAAGACCAGCATCCAGCTTTCTTTGTTGACCAGTATCAGTATCCTGGTGGCTGTATTCCCAGAAGGTCTGCCAGCATCTATAACGATCGGCCTGGCTTTGGCTGTAAGGAAACTGGCCAAGAATTCCGTGATCGTAAAAAAGCTTTCCTCGGTCGAAACCCTTGGCAATGTCGATTTCATTTGTACGGACAAGACAGGGACCATTACCAAGCATATGATGACCGTGAAGGAGTTCTTTGTAGAGAATAAATATCATAGTACCGCAGAACTTTTATCGTTATTGGCCGAAGGCGATACGAAATTATTGAACGATATCTTTTTGACCGCCCATGTCTGCTCAACAGCCAAGGTGGAAGAGCAGGATGGGACGATAATCAGAGAGATCGGGGACCCGACCGAGACCAGCCTGATCAGGATCGCCCATGTGCTTGGTTTTAAATCACAGCAATATGCCAACTATAAAGTATTGGCCGACCTGCCGTTCTCTTCTGAGCGGATGCTTTCTGCGGCCATCGTATCCAATGAAAATCAGGATACAGAAATGATCATCAAAGGTGCTCCGGAAAAGATCCTGGCCATGTGTACAGAAGTGTATCGCGCCAATAAAAAGGAAGATATTGATAAATATCGTGGTCACATTTCCCATGAGCTGTTGCAGAAATCTGAGCATGGTTATCGCCTGATAGCTTTTGCTAAAAAAGAAGCGCTCAGTGTTGATGCCAAGATAGAAGATGAACTGCGCTCTCTGGTTTTCATGGGCTGTGCAGTGATCTATGATCCGCCCAAGGATGAGGTCAAAGAAGTTTTGCGTACCGCTAGAGAAGCTAATATTAAAGTTGTGATGATCACTGGTGATAGTAAAATAACAGGGTTCTCTATCGCGCAGAGCGTCGGCCTGGCTGATGACCCAGCACAGGCGATCGAAGGGAAGGAGCTTGAGGCCTTGTCTGTTGAGGAAAGATCGGTCAGAGCAGAAGCCCTGAGGGTCTATGCCAGAGTAACGCCCCAGGACAAGCTATCCATTGTGGAAAGTCTGCTGGCCCGTGGCCATATAGTTGCGATGACCGGAGACGGGGTCAATGATGCGCCTGCGCTCAAAAAGGCGGACGTGGGGATAGCTATGGGCAGGGCAGGGACGCAAGTGGCGCAGGAAGCCGCGGATATCATTCTTACCGATGATAACTTCTCGACCATAGTTAATGCTATTAAGGAAGGCCGGACCGTCTACAATAATCTTAAAAAACTTATTACCTATCTGATCACGAACAATTTGGGTAAAGTCTTTGCTTTAGTGGCAATGCCTTTGTGCGGGTTTCCTCTGCCCTTGACCCCTCTGCAGATCCTTTGGTCGAACGTTATTCAGGAGTCTTTGCCCAGTGTTGGCCTGGCGATAGACCCTGCGGCTGACGATATAATGAAAAGACAGCCGGTGAAGCTGTCCGAACCCTTGATCGTTCTGCAGGAGAGGCTGAAAATGTTCCTGGACGGGTTTATCTTTGGCTTGATGATCATGCTGGCCTACCTAAGCGCTTACTTCCTGAGCGGAAGTAAAGAGGTCGCGGTCAGTGCTTCTTTTGTCGTGACCTTGCTCTCGCCTCAACTATACGCATTTGCTTTACGGGATGGCAGCTTGTGGCAAAAGATCGCGGCGCCGAATATGTTATTGAAAGTGTTCTTTGCCTTCAGCATCTTCTTGATCATGTTGATGTTGTATTCGAAAGGATTTAATTTTATCTTTAATACAGTGCCGATCTATGACCTGAAAGTTTGGGGCGCAATATTACTGTTCTCGGTCGTTACTCCATGGCTGAGGATATCGATGTCGGCAAGGATGGCTAAAGGGCGATAATGAAGCTGGCCTTGTGGCTGTTGCCCAGGTCGTCATTGGTCAAATAGGCATAATCCATCTGTAGTCCGGCGAATTTCAGGCCGAGCCCGAACGTGAAATTAGTATTATTTAGTCCGGCGCGAACGGCCAAAGCGTTTTTGCTTAACCAATATTCCAGGCCATAACGCATGATAGGACGTTTGCCTTCGAAGACGTCCATATCTATTGTTCCTACCAGCTTGGCATTCGCGGTCCAGATCTGTTTTGCTATACCTAGAGTGTAGAGCGTTTGGAAATTGTCTTTTTGTCCGGTAGTCCAGGTCATCGGCGTAGAGAATACGTTCTGGACCAACAAGCCGATCTCTCCGAGGGCCGGTGCCGAGTCGGACGGTTCATTAGATTGATACTTTAGGCCTACGTCCACGGCCAAGGCGCTGGCCGAGTCCTGGTCCAGTTTATGGTTGTATGATTTCAGATTGAAACCAACACCGATCAAGGGGTCAAGCTTCTGGGCGTACGAGAGGACCAGCGCCGAAACTTCATTTGTAAAATAGTAGGCTACGTTCGGCCGGCCAGCGACCTCTTCAACGTATGGGATATCAGAAACCTGAGACCGGACCAGGCTTATTTCTGCCATACCGTTCATGAAGGGAGCTAGTATGTGGAAATTGGTCTTCTCGATCTCTTTGAAGTAGGAAGCATAGCTGTTGGCGAATTGAATTGACCAGAGTTCGAACGCCAGACCGGCAGGGTTCAGGAAGACACTGTCAGGGCCTTCGGCCAGGGCTGTATAAGCAGAGCCCATCGCCATGCCGCGGGCGCCGGATGATTTGTTCAGGAAGTCAGTGTAATTGATCTCTGCGAACAAACAGCTTGTACTTAGCAACAGGATCAATATTGCGGCGATCGATCTTTTCATCTGCTCCACCCCCTTGCCGTACTGCCGCTTAAGACCGCCAGTTTTCCCTTGCCCTTAATGTCCTTGCCGGTCTCTGTACGTACCTGAACGATATACAGATATACATCATTGGCAATCCTTTCGCCCCAGGTATTCTGACCGTTCCACCAGATACTGTTAAAACCCCTGTACGTAGGCGCATCCAGGATCTCCTTGATCAGCTCTCCGTTACTGTTAAATATCTTGATCTTCACGCTGGCGGCGGCCTTGGAAAGTTCATAGGTGAAATAGGTGCCGTTCGCTCTCTCATATCTTAACGGATTGGGCATGTTGTATATGTTGCTGATCGAGTTCACTTCTTCCAGATTGACCGGATTGGAATTCGCGGAAAACACTTTACTGGATATCCCGCCGCGAAATACCAGCTGCAAAGTGTAATAGTAATTCGTTTCGGCATCGGCTAAATTATCATCAGTATAATTAGTGGTAACAATGACGGCGGAATTTAATTGCTCAAACCCTGACTCCTGGCTGGTACTGCGATAAATATTATAGCCGATGATATTGGTCACAGCAGGATCGCCTGCTGATTCAACAGGAGTATCCCACTGCAACTTGATCGTTGAACCTGCTCTGGCCGCTCGTGGTATCGGTATGCGATTGAGCAGGATCGGGCCAAAATTATTATCGTTATCTTCAGCTCTCTGGATCTGGTTATTCACCCCATAGTAACCGGTGTGGGAGGCCGCTCCAGGATTAGTTTCATATTCATAGAAGACGATGGCTTCATCATGGTCCTGCCAGGGTATCGGGAAGTTGGCGATATTCTGGACAAAGTAATAGATGCCGTTCCAATAGTTGAGAGGGGCTGAAAATACAGCGCCGCTGTAAGGCTGCATATAAATATTACGCGTAATGATCAGTCCTGCCGGCATGGTGTTTGAGATCTCCCCATAAACCGTATGCGACCGGGCCCCGCCAGAAGCATTGGAAGTCGGCGGTACATAATGACTTATGATCAGCGGGAAATAGCTAATGGAATTATTGCCGGCATAATCGGTGGCAGACAGAGATAACGTTGTCCGTCCTTCCGGATAGAGAGATATATCACAGTTTTGCAAGAGCACCCCATTGACCGTAAGAACTATGCTATTGATAGCTGTCCCGCTATTCAGGGTATTGCCCAGACCATCCTTTAAGGTCCAGCTGTTTATGGCAAAGTCATCGGTCACAGTCCCATAGACCGTTAAGCTGTTGTTCCAGGAAGTGGTATAACTTATCAAAGCAGTTGGCGGTAAAAGCTCCCTTAGATCGACCGGGTTGGAATTCGCTGAATACACTCTGCCTTGTATGTTTCCGCGAAAAACCAGGCCCAGGGTGTAATAGTGAGTGCTCTGGGCGTCGAGATTAGTGTCCGTATAATTAGTTGTGGTCAACATCGCCGCATTTAATTTCACTGCGGTCAGTGCTGTACTGCTTAACATGGTAAAGCCGGAGGTCTGGCTGTTACTGCGATATAGATTATAGCCGATGATGTTGGTCACAGAAGGGCTCCCAACTGTCTCGGCGGGCACATCCCAGGACAGCCTGATGTTGTTGCCTTGTTTGAGCGCTCGCGGAACCGGAATAGCATTAAGCGTAGAGGGGGAGAAATTGTTATCGTTATCCAGAATGTGCTGGACCTGATTGTTCACCGCATAGAAGCCTGCATGTGATGATGTTCCTGGATCTGTTTCATATTCATAGAAGACCAGCGCTTCGTCGTGATCCTGCCAGGGCACAGGGAAATTAGCGATGTTCTGTACAAAGTAATAAAGGCCATTCCAATAACTAAGCGGAGCGGAAAGTACTGCGCCGCGATAAGGCAGCATGTAGACATTTCGCGTAATGACCAGACCGGCCGGCAGGCTTTCGGCTATATTACCGTAAGTCGTATGCGACTGTGCCCCGCCCACATTGGCGGTTGGTGGTATATAATGGGTAACGATAAATGAGAAATAGGCGGTAGTAGTATTGCCGGCATAATCCGCAGCAAAGATGGACAGCGTGGTGCGTCCTTCCGGATACGCAGAAATGTCCCAGTTCTGCTTCAGCGTACCGTTAACAGTGACCACCGGACTATTGAGCCCGGTTCCGCTGTTGAGGATATTGCCAATGCCGTCCCGCAAGGTCCAGGTATCAATGCCAAGGTTGTCAGTTATCGTGCCGTAGATCGCTATCTTGTTATTCTGTGAGGCGACCTGGGTGATCATGGCTTTCGGCAGCATAACATCGCTAAGACCGATGGGGTTAGAGTTAGCGGAATAAACATTACCAACAATATTGCCGCGATAGACCAGTTTAATTGCATAGTAATATGTTGTCTGATTATCAGCGGTGTTATCGTTATAATTGGTGGCAGTGACCAGTGCGGTGTTCAAAAGAGCAAAACCTGACGCCTGGCTGGTGCTACGATAAATATTGTAGCCGATGATGTTGGTCGCTGCAGGATCGCCTACCGCTTCAGCTGGTACCGTCCAGGAGATGTTCACATTACTTCCTTGTTTGACTGCCCGCGGTACAGGCATGGCATTAAGAGTTGTAGGGGAAAAGTTGTTGTCGTTATCCTCGCTGTGCTGACGTTGATTGTTCACTCCGTAGAAACCTCCATGTGATGCTGTTCCTGGATTTGTTTCATATTCAAAAAAGACCAGTGCTTCATCGTGGTCTTGCCACGGGACAGGGAAGTTGGCGATGTTCTGGACAAAGTAATAGGTCCCGTTCCAATTGCTTAACGTGGCAGAAAGAACAGCGCCGCGGTAAGGTTGCATATAGATATTGCGGACAACGGCAAGTCCGTTGGGCATAGTTCCGGCTAATTCGCCAAAAACAGTATGTGATTGAGAGCCTCCAGAGCTGACAGGAACATACCGCGTTATAGTTATCGGATAATATGTTATAGTGCTGTTGCCGGCATAATCGCTTGCTGACAATGATAATGTAGTGCGTCCTTCAGGATGATCCGAAGTGTCCCAATTGAGCAGTAATATACCATTGACCGTGAGCGCTGTGTTGTTGATCGCCGCTCCGCTGTTCAGAGTATTACCCGATCCGTCCTTTAGCAGCCAGGTGTTAAGGCCTGTATTATCCGTAACCGTACCATAGACCGCAACCTTGTTATTCTGCGAAGTGACTTGAGTTATTATCGCCTTGGGGAAGATATTGTCGTTAACACCGATAGGATTTGAATTGGCCGAAAAAGTATTGCCGGCGATATTGCCGCGATAGACAAGCTTCAAGGCGTAGTAATAGGTGTTCTGGTTATCGGCAGTGGTATCAGTATAAGTGGTCGCAGTGATCAATGTCCCGTTCAGGAGAATGAATCCTGAGGCCTGGCTGGTACTGCGATAAATATTGTAGCCGATGATGTTGGTCGTTGTCGGAGTCCCCGTAGTTTCTGTCGGAACAGCCCAGGAAAGAAGAATATTGCTCCCTTGCTTCACCGCCCGGGGAACCGGCATGGCGATAAGGGGTGTGGCTGAGAAATTATTGTCGTTATCCTGGATATGCTGCAGCTGATGGTTCACGCCGTAATAACCGGTATGGGCTGCCGTTTCGGAATTGGTTTCAGACTCATAAAAGACTACCGCTTCATCATGATCCTGCCAGGGGACAGGGAAGTTGGCAATATTCTGGACAAAGTAATAGGTCCCATTCCAGAAACTTAACGCAGAGGAAAGAACTGAGCCGCGGTAAGGCTGCAAATATAAAGTCCGTGTGATGTTTAATCCGGCAGGCAACGTTCCGGTGATCTCGCCAAAAACTGTATGGGACTGAGCTCCTCCAGAATTAGAACTTGGCGGAACATAGTGAACAACAGTAAACGGGAAATAGCAGCTGCTGGAATTTCCGGCATAGTCGGTAGCTGATAATGATAACGTGGTCCTTCCCTCTGGATAATCGGATATGTCCCAATTGAGCAGAAGCAGGCCGTTGACAGTTACCACGGTGCTGTTGACCGCAGAACCGCTGTTCAGGGTATTGCCCTGACCATCTTTCAGCAACCAGGTGTTTATCCCTGTATTATCGGTAATCGTGCCTGAGACGGCTACCTTTTCATTTTGTGATGCGACCTGGGTGATTTCAACCCTGGGCGCGATGGTGTCCCTTAAACCCAGCGGATTGGAATTAGCTGAATAAACATTGCCGGCAATACTTCCGCGATAGACGAGTTTTAAGGCGTAGTAATAAGTGTTCTGATTATCTGCAGAAGTATCTGTATAATTATTTGAAGCTATTACCAGGGCATTGAGCTGAGAGAATCCGGAGGACGGGCTGGTACTGCGATAAAGATTGTAACCGATGATATTAGTGGTAACAGGATCGCCAGCTACCTCCGCTGGGATAGTCCAAGAGAGCTCGATGTTGTTGCCCTGTTTGACCGCCAGAGGTACGGGGATCGTATTAAGCGTGGTAGGCGAGAAATTGTTATCATTATCCGTAATGTGCTGGCGTTGATTGCTTACTCCATAGAAGCCGGTGTGTGATGATAACCCGGGATTCGTTTCATATTCATAGAATACCACGGCTTCATCATGATCCTGCCAGGGGACAGGGAAATTGGCGATGTTCTGGACAAAGTAATAAATGCCGTTCCAGTAACTAAGCGGAGCGGAAAGTATCGCCCCTCGATATGGCTGGAGATAGACATTGCGGGCAATGTTAAGGCCGGTGGGCATGAGCCCGGCGATCTCACCATAAACGGTATGCGACTGGGCACCGCCGGAGTTCGAGGCAGTTGGGATAAAATAGGCGATCGTTAACGGATAATATGTGATGCTGGAGTTTCCTGCATAGTCGGTCGCGAACAGGGACAAGGTGGTAGGGCCTTCGGGATAGGTGGAAATATCCCAGTTAAGCTTTAAGATCCCATTCACAGTTACCACTGGGTTGTTGACCGCAGAGCCGCTGTTCAAGGTGTTGCCCTGACCGTCTTTCAGTGACCAGAAATTGATGCCGGCGTTATCCGTGACCGTGCCATAGATCACGACCTTGTTGTTTTGTGAAGGAGCCTGGGTGATCACGACCTTAGGGGCAACAGTATCGCTATAGCCTACGCGGTTGGAATTGGCCGAAAAAACATTGCCAGCAATATTGCCGCGATAAACAAGTTTAATAGCGTAATAATAAGTGTTTTGGTTGTCGGCTGTAGTATCCGTAAAACTTGATGCTGTGACCAGTGCGGTATTGACCAGAGTGAAACCTGAAGATTGGTTTGTGCTACGGTAGACATTATAGCCGATGATATTTATTACTGAGGGGCTGCCTACCGACTCAACGGGTACAGCCCAGGAAAGATTGACATTGTTACCTTGCTTGATCGCGGAAGGTGCCGGAATTGCATTGATGGTAGTGGGCGAAAAGTTGTTCTCATTATCCTGTATGTGCTGGCGCTGATTGTTAACTCCATAATAACCCGTATGCGAAGCTGTTCCAGAGCTGGTCTCATACTCGTAGAAGACTACCGCTTCGTCATGATCCTGCCAGATTATCGGAAAGTTCGCTATATTCTGTACAAAATAGTAGACTCCGCTCCAATTGCTCATAGGCGCAGAAAGTACCGCACCGCGATAAGGCTGTAGATAAATATTGCGAATAATGTTCAGCCCGGTTGGTAATGAACCTGCTAATTCGCCAAAAACAGTATGCGATTGCGATCCTCCCGAACTGTCATCAGAGCCAGAGCCGGAACTTGTCGGAACATAGTGTGTTATGGTCAAGGAGTAAACACAAGTGTTGTAATTTCCGGCATAGTCTGTTGCCGACAAGGACAACGTTGTGCGTCCTTCGGGATAAGTAGAAGTATCCCAATTGGTCAGCAATATTCCATTTACTGTCAGAACTGCACTATTGACAGCAGTTCCGTTATTTAGGGTGTTACCCTGACCATCTTTCAACAACCAGGTATTTATTGCATAGTCATCGGTAACGGTCCCGTAAACTGTAACGCTGTTATTCCAGGAAACAACATTGTTAATATATACCGTTGGGGCTAGTCTTTCTCCTAAATTTACCGGATTAGAATTCTCCGAAAAAACATTGCCAGCAATTTGTCCCCTAAACACCAGTTTCAAGGTGTAATAGTAGGTTGCTTGAGCGTTCGGTATGTTAATGTCTAAATAGTTAGTTGTTGTGATCACGATCGAATTGACCTGGGCAAAGCCTGTGTTCCCGTAAATGCTGCGATAAATATTATAACCAATGATATTTGCAGAAGTAGCGGTGCTTACCGCCTCCTCTGGTGTGTTCCAGGCAAGCAAGATGTTGTTGCCTTGTTTTGTAGCCCGCGGGGCAGGTATAGTGTTTAGGGTTGTGGGGGTAAAATTATTTTCATTGTCTTGAATATGCTGGACCTGATTCTTAACACCATAATAACCGATATGTTCCGAGGTTCCGCCGTCGGTCTCATATTCATAAAAAACCAGAGCGTCATCATGATCTTCCCATGGTATCGGAAAGTTAGCGATATTCTGTACGAAGTAATAGACCCCGTTCCAATAACTTAAAGGAGCAGAAAGTACAGCTCCGCGGTAAGGCTGCAGGTAAACATTACGGGTAATGAACTGCCCGGCCGGCAGGTTGCTGGCAAGGCTGCCATAAACGGTGTGTGATTGTGAACCGCCAGAGCTGCCTGACCCCGACCCCGAAGAGGTCGGGACAATATGGGTAATGTAGACAGGAAAATATGAGATACTATTATAACCGGCATAATCATTAACTAGCAGAGATAGCGTAGTGTTCCCTTCCGGATAAGAGGAAATGTCCCAATTCTGTTTGAGTATGCCATTTACGGTTAAGACCGAGCTGTTGACCGCAGTGCCGCTATTTAAGGTATTTCCCAGGCTATCGGTCAAGGTCCAGTCCTTTATCGCCACATCATCGGTAACTGTGCCATGGACCGTTAACAGATTATTCTCTGTGGTCACCCTGGTAATGATCGCTGTAGGCGCCAACTGTTCCAGAGGATTGACCGGGATGGAATTTCCGGAAAACACGGACCCTTCTATATTGCCGCGATAAACTAATTTCAGAACATAATAATATGTATGTTGAATGTCGGGGACAACATCTGTATAGGCCAGTGTCGTGATCAAACTGCTGTTTATTTTGCTAAAACCTGAAGCCTGGTTTGTGCTACGATATAAATTATATCCGATCACGTTCGCGACCAGGGGTTGGCCGGGATTCTCAATGGCCGCTGACCACACCAGCCGAATGGTCAGTCCTTCAGAAACAGCCTGAGGGATAGGCAAGGGATTCATCGTTGTGACCGCAAAGGTTCTATTGGCTAAAGAAGCGCCTACGTTCTGAGTCTTGTTGGTAACGGCTGCATAACCCTTATGCCCATTTTGCCCAGCGTTTTCTTCATACTCATAAAATACGATCGCCTGATCACCATTGGTCCAGGGCGTCGTGAGATTACCGATATTATAAAAATAACTGCCTAGGCCATCATTTGCTGCTGAGTCAAAAATGCTGTAGTACATATTGCTTGGATGTTGTCTGGTCAATTCGGTATGTGCCTGTTGAGGGGTTCGTAGCATATACAAAGTGTATTTAACCGGAAGATTATTGGAATTATTGATCATATCGCCGATAACTCTGCCGTAAACATATTGCGGCTCACCAAAGCCAAGAGCATTAATCGAAAATATGCCAAGTAAAATACTGATCAATAATACTTTGCAGATCCTGTTCATACCATCCCCCAGTTTACACAATACGCCCATTAGGCCTACCTAACCGATACTAATTAATGCAAGGAACGTGCCAATAGAATAAATGGAGGATTTACTGGACGCAATAAATATATTAGATATAAGTATGGTTAAAAAAGAACAAAGGTGGTCAAATAGATACACATGGCGCGGCTTTATGTATCGAAATATTAAGTTATGATAAATTATAGTTGATCAAGATATATCTCGTTTGCAGGATTGGTATCTTATCCCCATCCCCAATTATCAATTAACTATTTCCTCAAAATATGCGCGCGGAAGAATTGCAAACTAGCATGAAAATAAATTGGAAGAGGAAATGGGGGATAGGTAAAATATGCTTCGCATATTTTGGTGGAGCCAGGGAGATTCGAACTCCCGGCCTGTTGATTGCGAACCAACCGCTCTACCAACTGAGCTATGGCCCCACTTCTTATTGCGGATTTTAGAATGCGGATTTTGGACTTTAGAGCGAGCTAGATCTCCCCCCTCATTTTCCCGAACTGATTTAGAATATCACGTTGCTCTCTGGTTAGACTAGTAGGGGTGACAACTTCTACGCGTACTTCCAAAGAACCGCGGGTCCTGCTGTGCAGATGTGTCATACCTTTATCTCGTAAGCGAAATGAAGTATGCGATTGGGTTCCTGCCGGGATCTTAAGTTTGACCTTGCCATCAATGGTATTGATATCCATTTCTGCTCCCAGTGCAGCCTGAACAAAAGAGATGCTGATCTTGCTGTGCAGATCGTCGCCTGCTCTTTCGAAAATACTATGGTCAGAAATGCTCAGGTAGATATACAGATCTCCAGCTGGACCATTAAAATATCCGGCATCTCCAGCGCCGCTGATCCGTAATCTGGAATTATCCTCAACTCCCGCAGGTATGGATACCTTAACTCTTTCTTTCTTGCGCTCAACACCTTTGCCTTGGCAGGCTTTACAGGGGTTGGTAATGATTGTTCCAGCGCCTCCGCAATTTGGGCAAGTCGTGGTTGTGGCAAAATTACCCAGAAAAGTTCTTTGTTCCTGTCGTACTGCTCCGCGTCCAGCACAAGTACTGCACGTTGACGCCTTGGTCCCTTGCTGGGCGCCGGTGCCTTTGCAGACGGAACAGTTGACCAGATGCAGGATGTCGATCTCTTTTTCCACACCCTGAAAGGCTTGCTCCAGGGTCAGGGTCAAGTCTGCGCGCAGGTCGCTGCCGCGTACCGGGCCGCGGGTATTCCCGCCTCTCTGCTTGCCTGACCCGCCAAAGAACATGTCGAACATGTCCCCGAGATTATCCATCCCGCCTGTATCAAAACCACCGCCAAAGCCGCCGCCCGCCTGCCC
>JBAZXJ010000003.1:0-16650 GCA_041659865.1 Candidatus Margulisiibacteriota bacterium
TATCGACCCCAAAACAGGTCGAACGCCCCAGGCCGGTCTATAAGCCCTCTCCTCCGGTTCAGCCTGCCAAGCAAGATTCCCAATGGCTGCTTGAGTAGATAGCTTCATAGTTAACCAGTTCTCCAGTTGCCAGTTTGCCAGCAAGAAATCGCCCCCGTCATTGCGAGGAGTCATCGACGAAGCAATCTCTTTAACGAGATCACTTCTTCGTTAGGCAAAGCGCTAACACCTGACAATGACGGAAGTTGATCCTTTTCCCGATCCGCATTCAATCCCCTCAGTGTTTTGTGCCAAAATATATGTTTAAAACTCCCCCAATCTGGGTATATCTATATTATAGAAAGGCAGGTGACGGCCAGTGGAAAGCAAGGATGTCAGGACCTTCCTGAACAAAATGAGCAAAGGGAAATCCAGCCCGGTGCAAAAAATGAAGAAGATCGAGTACAAGATGAATTATGGCCGTTTGTCTGTCGTAGTTTCATTCAGCTTAAATTAGATGCAAGTTTTGTGCCCCGGATCACGATAATAGAGTAAAGAGAGGGGCGAGCCATATGACGGAACAGGAACTAGAGACCATTTTAGCCACGATGGTGGAAAAAAAGGTCCAGGGCAAGATAAAATTCCTGGAATTTCATATGGACTTCGAGGTCGTCTCGATCGACGTCCTTATGG
Source organism: Candidatus Margulisiibacteriota bacterium (assembly GCA_041659865.1). Lineage (GTDB taxonomy): Bacteria > Margulisbacteria > JBAZXJ01 > JBAZXJ01 > JBAZXJ01 > JBAZXJ01. The sequence goes on from JBAZXJ010000003.1 coordinate 673, forward strand.
GCCTCAACTAAAAACGTGATCCCCGCAAGAACCAGCTTTGCTGAATGAAATTATTTCCCGAAAATAACGATAAGTATATTAGCGGAACAGTTTTGCCTTGGGCGAAGGAAAGAACATGAAAGTTTTCAGTTGTAAGATCATCACTTCTGACCGGGACAAGTTACCCGACGTTTTGTGCCAGGGTTCAGTTAAGAACGCTGTTCCCTCCCAGATCTCTCGCTATACCAGTCTTTCTGAACTACAGTCTGCGGCGATCAAAGCTTTGCAGAATTCCGGGAACACCTATACCACGGCGGATATCAAGGATCTGACCAATATCTTCAAGGTAAATATTCAAACCCTAAAGCCCTCCTCAAGATATTCCCCATCGGTCCTGGCGATCGGACTCGACTATCTCCGCGGGATGGCAAAACAGAAGGATAAAGATGATGACGAGGCCCAAAGTATTGCCTTCTGGGCGCTGGACAAGCTAGGTGGTCCTGCCTGGCAAGACCTTGATACCTTGGCGGCCTATTTCAGTTACACCGCCCATCGTTACGGGGTGTCCGACCTGATCAACGTTGGTTTGAAAAGAAATGGTGAGATACTGCCAACTCTGATGGAATTGTGTAGAAGCGATAAAGACGAGGTGCGAGAGCTGGCTGTAGAAGCATTCGGTAAAGTAAGGGATAAAATGGCGATATCTACGCTTCGCTTGATCTGTAAGGACGATCCTAGTTATAAGGTCAGGGCGGAAGCAGCGAACTCTCTGAGCAAGATCGGCGGACAGGAAGGTATTGGCACTTTGATCGCGCTCAGCAGAAGCGGAAAAGAACAAATCAAGGTCCGTGAAGCTGCAGTCAGGGCCTTGGGCAATCTTGGTCCGGACGCCAAAGAAGCTGTTCCTTCCCTGTTGGTCCAGATCATGGATGTGAGCAGTGAAGTAAGCCGTAAACTGATCGCTGAGGCCTTAGGCGATATTGGTGAGTTAAGTGCCGGGACGGCCCTGCAAGACCTCTGCCGGCAAAATAATAATAGCGAAGTCCGCCTGGCGGCGGCTAAAGCTTTGCTCAAGCTGGGCCTGATGGAAATGATCCCTCTCGCAGAGTTGGTGCTGATAGGTACGGATAAGAATGAAGGAACGACCGTCCGGTGTGAGACCCTGGAGTTATTAGGCGGTATGGCTACGCAGGCAAAAGAGAACAAGAACCAGTTAGACACGAGCAAAGCGATCGCTAATACCGTTCCAGCTCTGCGCAAAATATATATGGACCAAAAAGATTCTTTTCAGGTCCGCTCAATGGTCGGGCAGGCTTTAGACCAGATCGATCCATCCCGAAAATGGAAAGAAAAAAGTATTTTCGAAACGATCAAAGGATGGTTTGCCGGATTAAGCGACGAATTACTGCTGGAAGAATAGACCTGATCAACGCTTCCCAAGTCTTTTTTATTTCCCCTACCTTGTGCTAATATAGCAGCGAGAATATTTCAATAGCATCCATCACGCCCTCTGTGCCTCTGTGCCTTTGTGCCTTGATGCCTAATCAAAAGGAGTTACCATGTGGAAAGCCCAAATAGACGTGTCCTATAAGGACGGGATCCTGGAACCGCAAGGCGTAGCGATCAAGGATTCGCTAGCCTCGCTGGGTTTTGCCGGGATCGAGAAGGTCAAGGTCGGTAAACTGATCGAGATCGAACTTTCTGGCAATTTGACCGAGGATAAGGCCAAAGAAGAAGTTACCGCCATGTGTAAAAAACTTCTGGCCAATGTGGTCATGGAAAATTTCAGCTTCATATTAAAGAAAGTGGAAAAATAAGATGAAATTCGGCGTGATAGTTTTTCCTGGATCGAACTGTGACCATGACTGTTATTACGCGGCCAAGGATGTCATGGGCCAGGAAGCGGAGTTCATCTGGCATAAAGATACAAAGCTTGATGGCATTGATTGCCTGATCGTTCCTGGCGGTTTTTCCTACGGTGATTACCTCAGGGCTGGTGCTATTGCCCGTTTTGCCCCGATCATGGAAGAAGTCCAGAAGTTCGCCGAAAAAGGTAAGTTAGTTATCGGTATCTGCAACGGCTTTCAGATCCTGGTCGAAGCAGGCTTACTGCCGGGTGCTCTGCAAAGGAATGATAACCTGCACTTCATCTGCAAGAATGTTCAGCTTAAAGTTGAGAATAGCAAGACCAGCTTTTCCAGCGCCTGCGCTCCGGGCCAGGTCTTAAGTATCCCGATAGCCCATGGCCAGGGGAATTATTTTGCCGACGACCAGACCATCGCTGAGCTAAAGAAGAACAACCAGATAGTTTTTCGTTATTGCGATGAAAAGGGAGTGGTCGCGAAAGAAAATAATCCCAACGGGTCGCTGGAAGCGATCGCCGGTATCTGCAACAAAAAAGGCAATGTCCTGGGTATGATGCCTCATCCTGAAAGGGCGGCGGAGGATGTCCTGGGCTCTTCGGACGGAAAGTTCATTCTGCAGTCAATTATCAACACGGTCACAGGTAAAAACTAATGGCGGAACTGATCATTACGATCTCTGGCGTACGCGGCATAGCAGGGGAGAACCTGACCGCAGAGACCGCTTATCGGTTTGGCCAGGCTTTTGGTCAATATTTAAACACTCAAAAAAGCGTTTCGAAAAAGATCATTGTCGGCCGCGATACCAGGCACTATGGGCCTGAATTGCTGGCTGGCCTTGCTGCCGGCTTGAAGCTTGAAGGTTATTTTGTAGTGAACATCGGTGTTGTCCCAACCCCGACAGTGCAGATCAGCACAGTTAAAGATCAGGCCGCAGGTGGTGTGATCATTACCGCTTCGCATAATCCCAAAGAATGGAACGGCTTAAAATTCGTTTCTGGTCAGGGGATGTTCTTAACTGAAAAACAGGCGAATATTTTTATTGATCTTTATAAAAAATTGGTACCGGTAAAAGATCTTCAGTTCACGGAGATACAGGATGACCCGAAGCAAAATGAAAATGCCCTTGGTTCCCACCTGCATAAGATCCTGGCGCTGATCGATGTGGCCGCGATCAAAGCAAAGACCTTCAAGGTGGTCGTTGACCCGGCTAACGGTGCCGGCTGCAAAGTTACCCCTATGTTATTGGCGATGCTAGGCTGTGAAGCCATTGTGCTGAATGCCGAACCTAAAGGGGACTTCAATCGTTCGCCAGAACCGGTCCCGGCGAACATCAAGGAACTTTGCTCTACGATAACAGAGCAGGGCGCTGATATCGGCTTTGCCCAGGATGCGGATGCTGACCGTCTGGCCATAGTTGATGAAAAAGGCCAGCCCATCGGCGAAGATAATACCCTTGTGCTGGCGGTCGAATATATCTTGAAAAAGCATAAAGGTGCCAAGCCTTTGGTCGTGACCAATCTCTCTACCACGATGGCAGTTGAGGAAGTTACCAGAAACAATGGCGGAGAGATCGAGCTGACCAGGATCGGCGAGATCAATGTTTCAGAAGTGATCCATAACAAAAAAGCGCTGATCGGAGGAGAAGGCAACGGCGGAGTGATCTGGCCGGCGATCGGTCTGGGCCGGGATAGCCTGGCTGGTATCGCCCTGATCCTGGAATACCTGGCGGTAAGCGGCAAGACCTTGTCTGAGCTGGTGGCCGCGCTGCCAAAATATTATCCGGTCAAGGATAAACTGGCCTGTAATTCCCACGAGCAAGTTCAGGCGTATCTGGATAAATTCGCTAAAATGCAGTGGCCGGATAAAGTACGTTCCATAAATAAGCTTGATGGTATCAAAGTGATCTTCGAAAACTCTTCCTGGGTCCACTTGCGCGGGTCAAATACTGAACCGATCGTCAGGATAATCGCGGAAGCGAAAACCTTAGCAGTGGCGGAGGAATTGGTGGCTCTGGTCAAGAAGGCGCTTTCATAATAATAAGGGCGGACACAATGGTCCGCCCCTACATGAACATTTATCTTTTACTTCTTTACTTCTTTACTTCTTTACTTCTTTACTTCTTTATTTCTTTACTTCTTTTTCTTCTTCACCGGTTTATTCTTCCCAACCTTCTTCCCAAACTCGATCAACGCTTCCAGTTTCTGCTGAGCTTTCCCTGAATCAATAGAGGCTTCGGCCATCTTAACGCCTTCCGCCATATCCTTGGCCAGGTCAGCCAGATAGATAGCTGCGCCGGCATTTAAAAGAACTGCATCACGGCGCGGGCCGATATCCTGCTTTTTCAGGATCATTTTTATGGTATCGACATTTTCTTTGATACTCTGTGAGATCAGATCGCCTTTGGAACCGATATCCAGACCGAACATCTCAGGGGAGATCTTATAAGAGTTGATCCGGCCATTTCTGGTGATCTCGGAGATCTTGGTCGGACCGCTGATGGTTATCTCGTCCAGGCCGTCGTCAGCATGGACTACCATAGCTCTTTTGACGCCAAGATTTCTTAGTACCAGCGCCAGTACTCCGGTCAGGTTCTCATCATAGACCCCGACCAGTCTTCGCTTGGCCCCGCCGGGATTGGTTAAAGGTCCCAACAGATTAAAGATCGTACGTACGCCAAGGTCCTTGCGCGGAGCTACGGCATGTTTCATGGCGCTGTGAAAGACAGGGGCGTAAATAAAGCCGATGCCGATCTTGTTGATGCAGGCTTCAACTTGTTTGGGTTGTAAATTGATGTTAACACCCAAGGCTTCCAGCACATCAGCACTCCCGCAGTGGCTCGACACTGAACGGTTACCATGCTTGGCTACGACCGCTCCGGCACCTGCGGCGACCAACGCGGCGATGGTGGAAATATTAAATGTACGCGACATATCCCCGCCGGTCCCGCAGGTATCAATAATATTCCTGGCCTTGGGTTTGATATGGGCAGCATGGGCCATCATCGACTTGGCCATCCCGGTAATTTCGTTAATAGCTTCACCTTTCATATTAAAAGCGACCAGCAAACCGCCGATCTGAGCCGGCGTTAACTTCCCGTCCATGATCTGGTCCATCACATTGGTCGCCTCACTGGTCGAAAGATCCCTCTTCTGCATTATTCTCTCCAAAGCATGCTTGTACTGCATTAACATTCCCTTTCAATAACTCCCAATTTATCTATTTCTTTACTTCTTTACTTCTTTACTTCTTTACTTCTGTGTTCCGTGTTCCGTGTTCTGTATTCTGTATTCCAACGTTCTTCAAAGATACTTCAAAGCCAACTTAATAATATCCTCGATCTTACTCTCCGTCTTGATCTCCGCCTCGATCGAAGTTAGTGCCTTCGAGATCTCCCGCGAATTGTAACCGAGTTTCTGTAAAGCGGAAATAGCGTCCTGGGTATTCTGGCTAGTAGCCATCTGAGTCAGGTTAACCGTAGAGCCTGCTCCCAGTTTATCTTTTAACTCCACGACCAGACGTTCGGCGGTCTTTTTTCCTATACCGGGCAGAGAGGTTAGCGTAGTTATATCCCCGGTTACCAGCGCATTGATCAGCCGGTTCTTGTCGATAGCAGAAATGATGCTTAACGCTGTCTTCCCGCCGATACCGGATACGGAGAGCAGGGAGGTAAATATTTCTTTTTCTTCCAGGGAGAAAAAACCGAAGAGCTTAAGATCATCTTCCCGGACCATTTGATAAGTAAAAACTTTAATGAATTCGCCTTTTGGGGGCATGTTGCTTAAGACATTGGACGAGACTAAAACCTCGTAACCGACGCCGTTAACGTCGATGACCAATTGATTGTTTTGGGTTGAATCCAATATTCCGGCGACATGGGCTATCATGCCCGATATGATAGCGTCCTGCTGTGCAGATGGCAAATAGCTACGGCCAAGGCATCCGCGGCGTCATCAGGTTTGGGGATCTTCTCCAGGCATAATAATTTTTGGACCATATATTGCACTTGCTTCTTTTCCGCTTTGCCGTAGCCGGTTACTGCTAGTTTGATCTGGGGAGGAGTATACTCTCCGCAAAGCAGATCGTTCTGAGCGGCGCAAAGCAGGATAACCCCTCTGGCCTGGGCTACACTTATTGCCGTCGTGATATTCTTGTTAAAGAACAACTGTTCTATTGATAACTCATCCGGCTTTAGCTTCTTGATCAAAACATTAAGTTCCTTGTAGATCATTTGCAGGCGAACAGCAGGCGACAGGTCCTTTGCGGTTTTGATACAACCGTATTCGATCATTTTAAGCTGGTTGCCGGTCATTTTGACCAGGCCGTAGCCAGTCGTAGCTGTGCCGGGGTCGATGCCGAGAGTTAACATGGCGTTATTCTAGCATATTTATAAGTGGGGACGGATGAAGTGACTTGTTCCTTTGGCATCCCTCCCGTCATTGCGAGGAGGCATCCGACGTGGCAATCTCTCGTCTGGATCAAACTCCCGCTTCGGACACTGAGCCTGCCGAAGTACCCGCCGTCCCAGCGGTACACTACCGAGCAAGCCCTCTCTGGCCTGCGGCCGGCTATTTATATGCAGGGCTCTGCCCCGCACCCCGGGAATATTTCTTTTTGCCGCCAAAAAGAAACATTCCATAAAGAAAAACCGCCTAACACCTACGGTTTTAGGAATTCCCTTAGCGTATCCCAACCGCCACTCGGGGCAGCTCGTTCAGTACCCTTAATATTTTTTACTGCAGGTCTGGCCAACCTGCCATCTCCCCGCCACCCCTATATTGAGGTCGTATTTAAATGAAAAAGATGCCATCCCCTCGCTGCCAGCCGCATCGGCTAGGCGGAGAGGGGCTAGGGGAGAGGTCTAAACTACAACACCCTATGTTGATCAAGAAAAATGTTGTGGCTACTGAATGCTGACTACTGACTACTGTCTTCTTGCATTGCATTTGCCTGGAAAATCACCCCTGTGATAAACTCTTGCCGATGATAAAGGTCAAGATCAAAAGATTATTTTCCGAGGTCCCTCTGCCGACTTACATGACCGAACATGCGGCTGGAATGGATATTTATGCTGCCCCTGAAAAGGAGATCGTTATCGCACCCGGCGCACGCATCTTAGTGTCCACTGGCCTATTTCTGGAGATCCCAGAGGGTTATGAAGCCCAGATCAGGCCGCGCAGCGGCCTGGCCTTGAAACAAGGGATCTCCCTGGTGAATTCCCCCGGGACGATCGATGCCGATTACCGCGGGGAAGTTGGCATAATCGTCATCAATCACGGCCAGGAACCTTTCGTGGTCAAGCGCGGAGACCGCATAGCTCAAATGGTCGTAGCGCCGGTGACCAGGATCGAATGGGTGGAGAGCGCAGGGGAGTTAAAAGAGAGCAAACGCCACACAGGTGGTTTTGGGCATACGGGATAGCCATCCGTCATTGCGAGGAGTCCCGCATCGGGGCGACGTGGCAATCTCGTTAAAGTAGATTGCTTCGTCGGCTGCCTCCTCGCAATGACGGCTATTGATTTCAGCTTTTGCTGGAATTACTGTAAAAGTATTTAGGAGGGATTTCAAATGATCAAAGTCATAGTCAACGGCGCCAAAGGCCGCATGGGGCAGGAAGTTGTTAAGGCAGTTTCTGCCGATAAGGAGCTGGAATTAGTCGCTGCCCTGGATCTGGGCGATGACTTGGGCCAAAAGATCAAAGAGACCAAGGCCCAAGTGGTCGTGGATTTTACGATCCCTGATACCAGGATGAAAAATATCGAGGCGATCATCAATAACGGTGCCAAAGCAGTGGTGGGAACGACAGGATTTACCCCGGATGATCTCAAGACAATAGAAAAATGGTGTGCGGACAAAAAGGGAGCGGTACTGATCGCGCCGAATTTTGCGATAGGGGCTGTCTTATTAATGCAGTTCGCCAAAGAAGCGATAAAATATATGCCTAATGCCGAGATCATTGAACTGCATCACGATAAAAAATTGGATGCCCCTTCGGGTACGGCGATCAAGACCAGAGAATTGATGGGCAACCCAAATATTCCGATCCACAGCGTAAGACTACCAGGCCTGGTCGCTCATGAAGAAGTGATCTTTGGGGGTCTGGGCCAGACCCTGACCATCAGACACGACAGCATCAGTAGGGAATCCTTCATGCCGGGTGTCGTCATGGCAGTTAAAAAGATGATCGATAAACAAGGTTTAATTTACGGTCTGGAAAAGATCATCTGATTGGTATAAGATAACGAAGCGTAGATTGGACAGATGGCATATTGTAGACCGCCGATGAGGGGAACTTGCCCACCGTCATTGCGAGGAGGCATCCGACGTGGCAATCTCGATCAACGAGATTGCTTCGTCGAAGACTCCTCGCAATGACGGGTTGTATTCTGGTGATGTGCAATATAACAATTTAGGAAAAAGGAGACAAAAAATGGCCAAGAAGAAATACAACGTAGCGATAGTCGGAGCGACCGGGGTGGTCGGCAAGGAAATGCTGGCGGTATTGGCCGAAAGAAAATTTCCGATCGACAAACTGATCCCTTTAGCCTCTGAACGTACAGCTGGTACATCAGTAGAATACCTGGGCAAGAAATATAAAGTTGAGCTGACCACGAACAAGTCCTTCGAGGGTGTTGATATCGCTTTGTTCTCTGCCGGAGCCAAGATCAGCGAAATGTTCGCACCAGCCGCGGTCAAAGCGGGCGCTGTTGTGATCGATAATACCAGCCATTTCCGCATGGACCCGAAGGTGCCTTTGGTAGTGCCGGAAGTCAATGCCAAGGATATCAAGAAGCATAAGGGTATTATTGCCAATCCTAACTGTTCCACGGCCCAGATGGTCCTTGTGCTCAAGCCTATCTATGATGCTGTCGGGATCAAGAGGGTAGTGGTCTCTACCTACCAGTCCGTTTCTGGTGCTGGTAAAGAAGCTATAGATGAACTGCTATATGAGACCAAGAACATCATGAATTGCGTGATCGGTAATACTGATAAAAAAGTAATGGCCCACCAGATCGCTTTTAACCTGATCCCGCAGATCGATTCCTTCCTGCCTAACGGCTATACCAAGGAAGAGATCAAAATGGTCAATGAGACCAAGAAGATCATGGGCGACAACAAGATCGAGGTAACGGCGACCTGTATCCGGGTCCCTGTCTTTGTCGGCCACAGCGAATCGGTCAATATCGAGACTAAAAAGAAGATCAGCGCCGATCAGGCCCGTAAATTGTTCAGCAAGTTCCCCAACCTGGTCGTCGTGGACAAACCGGAAAAGAAGATCTATCCGATGCCGATCGATTGTGTCGGCAAGAATGATACTTTCGTCGGCCGTATCCGCGAAGATATTTCCGTAAAAAATGGTCTGGATCTCTGGGTCGTTTCGGACAATCTGCGCAAAGGCGCGGCTTTCAACGCCGTTCAGATCGCCGAAGAACTGGTCAAACAGAAGTTAATATAAGGAGTTATAAATGAGAGCACCTTTCGGCGCCGTCGTGACCGCTATGGTTACACCGTTCACCAAGAGCGGAGCGGTGAACTTTGACGAAGCGGCCAGGATCGCTAACTTTCTCGCGGCGAACGGCTCCGATGGTATTTTAGTTACCGGGACGACCGGCGAATGCCCGACCTTGTCCCATGATGAAGAATTTGAGCTCTGGAAGGTGGTCAAAAAGGCTATTAACGGCAAGGCTTACGTCCTGGCCGGTACTGGTTCTAATTGTACGTCGACTTCCATCAGCTCGACTAAAAAAGCAGAGAAACTAGGCCTGGATGGCGCTATGGTAGTCGTCCCGTATTATAACAAGCCATCACAGGAAGGCATGTACCAGCATTTCAAAGCTATAGCCAAGGAAACCAAACTACCCTTGATCATTTATAACATCCCTGGCCGGACCAGCCGGAATATGGAACCGGAAACGCTGGTCCGCTTGACCAAGATCAAGAATTATGTCGCTCTTAAGGCTGCCTGCGGTGATCTGAAGCAGATCGCGAAAATGAGAAAAATGACGCCGAAAAGTTTTGCCGTTTACAGCGGGGATGACGGCTTGACCCTGGATATATTAAAATTAGGCGGGTGCGGAGTGATCAGCGTAGCATCCCACGTGGTAGGCAAAGAGATCAATAAAATGATCGAACTTTATTTGGCCGGCAAGAAGGCCGATGCTGAGCAAATGAATAAAAGGCTCGCCCAGATCTTTAATGTTCTTTTTATTACGACAAATCCGACCCCGGTCAAAGCGGCCATGGAAATGCTTGGCTTTGAGACCGGAGCTTTGCGTTTGCCGATGATCCCCGCAACTGCCAAGGAACGTTCCCTGATCAAAAAGGAGATGCTGGCCTTAGGCATCATAAAAAGGTAAATAAAATATGGCTGATGACCAAGCTTGTTCCTGCCCGACGGGGAAAGATGATATTGCCGGCGGACAGGCCGTAATTGAAGGCGTGATGATGCGCCATGGTTCCAAAATCGCTACCGCGGTCAGAAATCCCCAAAAAGAGATCATTTTCCAGGAACAGGATTACAATCCGATCAGCAAAAAGATCAAGTTCTTCGGCTGGCCTTTCATCAGGGGTTCGGTCAATATGGTCGAGATGCTGATGATCGGGATGAAGACCCTGCTGTTCTCAGCCGAGATCGCTTTGGTCGAAGAGGACAAGAAACAACCTGACAAGTGGGAATTGCCGCTGGCTGTTCTGATCAGCTTCAGCTTTACTATCCTGCTTTTTATTGTCTTGCCGGCTTTCTTTTTTTCTCAGCTAAAACAATTCATTGCCAGCACGGTTCTTTTGAACATTGTCGAAGGCTGTATCCGCCTGACCATCTTTCTGGCTTTTCTGTCTACGACCCTGCTGATGGAAGATATGCGCCGGGTCTTTATGTACCATGGCGCTGAACATAAGACCGTTCTCGCCTGGGAGGATGGGCAGGAGCTGACCATCGAAAATGTTAAGCCGTATTCAACCCGCCATCCGCGCTGCGGGACGAGTTTCCTTTTAGTGGTCATGGTGGTCTCTATTTTCGTTTTTACATTTCTCGGACGCCCGGATTTTCTGCACAGGATATTATATAAACTTCTGCTGATGCCTTTGGTCGCCGGTATCTCTTATGAAGTGATCCGGTTTACCGGTAAGCATCGGTCCAATATTCTGGTCAAGGCCATCAGCTGGCCCGGGATGATGATGCAGAAGATCACGACCCGTGAACCTAGCGACGACCAGCTCGAAGTAGCCATCGCGGCCATGAAGAAAGTGATCTGAGCAATATATCATGAGCAGCGAACTGGTCAAAAAGTACCTGGAAATAGAAAATCGCTATGCGGAAACTGAAAAGTCCATGAGCGAACAGACCGGTAACCAGGAGATCTATCGGGAGCTGGCGAAAAAATATTCCGAACTAAGCAAGCCGGTAGCATTATTCCGCCGTTATAAAAAGGTCAAGACCGATCTGGCTGATGCTGAAAGCATCCTGAAGGATCAAACCGCTGATGCTGAATTAAAAGAAATGGCTCAGACCGAACAAAGCAATTTGGCGCTGGAAGTCATCAAGCTTGAAGAAGACTTGCGCTTTTTACTTATACCCCAAGATCCTAATGACAACAAAGACTGCTATCTGGAGATCAGAGCCGGGACCGGGGGCGATGAAGCTTCGATCTTTGCCGGTGACCTGATGAACATGTACTCGCGTTATATCGAAAAGAGAGGCTGGAAGAAGGAGCTGTTGGAATGTACGCCTAGCGAGGTCGGTGGTTTCAAGGAAATAATTGTTTTGATCAAAGGCGATGGTCCCTACGGCTGGATGAAATACGAAGCCGGGACCCATCGCGTGCAAAGAGTGCCGGAAACCGAGGCCAGCGGTAGGATCCATACCTCAGCAGCTACCGTTGCAGTTCTCCCTGAAGCCGAAGATATTGAGCTGGAGGTGCGTACGGAAGATCTGCGTATCGATACCTATCGAGCTTCCGGCGCTGGAGGCCAGCATATCAATAAGACCGATTCCGCGGTAAGAATCACCCATCTCCCGACCGGGGTGGTCGTGTCCTGTCAGGACGGACGCTCCCAGCACAAGAATAAAGAGACGGCGATGCGCCTTTTAAAGTCCAAACTTCTGGAATCACAACGGGAAGCTCAGGAAGCGCAAACAATATCTTCCCGGCGGATCCAGGTCGGCTCCGGCGACCGCAGTGAGAAGATCCGTACTTATAATTATCCTCAAGGACGTCTTACTGACCACAGAATAGGATTTACCACCTACAATCTCCAGGGCTTTCTGGATGGCAATATCGATGAATTGCTCGACGCTTTGCTGGCGGCCGACAAGGCGGAGAAGCTGGCCCGGGCGTAGAAGTGAGTCTTGCGATTAAGACCTCTCCCCTAGCCCCTCTCCGCCAATCCGATGCGGCTGGCAGAGAGGGGAAGGAAGCTTGTTTCATTTGAATAAGACACCGTCATTGCCACGTCGCCCCGATGCGGGACTCCTCGCAATGACGGGAGGACTTTCTTAAAACCGCAGGTGTTAAGCGGTTTTTCTTTATGGAATGTTTCTTTTTGCCGCCAAAAAGAAATATTCCCGGGGTGCGGGGCAGAGCCCTGCATTAAAAAAGCCGGCTGCAGGCCAGAGATGCATTGCTTGGTAGCCAATGAGTCATAATTCGAATTGCTGACGCTGACGTATAAGTTATTTCAAATTTATTTTAAATATGTTAGTATTTTACTAGTTTTAGCTACCAGATTAAAGGGGCACGACCATGTTAAAACGAATAACCTTAGCTTTATTGATCATCTTTACCTGCACCGCCGTCCTCTGCGCCATGGGCGACCGGATCGATCGCAGCAAGATCAAGAATGCGATCGCCGTGGCCGGGAATCCGGCTGCTGCTGATAAAGGCGCTATGGTGTTCAATGATCTGGACGGGAACCCTGTTCCGGTCCTGGATATTATCGGCCAAAAAGCGGTAATTTTGAATTTCTTTGCCTCCTGGTGCCCGCCCTGCCGTGAAGAAATGCCTTCTCTGGATAAACTGAACCAATATATTATCGATAAGGACGTTATCCTGCTGGCCGTTAATCTTCAAGAGTCTCCTGAACATATCAAGAGTTTCATGGAAGAGAGCGGCTATACCTTCCGGGTCGTTTTTGATCCTCAGGATATCCTGACCAAGAAATTCAAGATCAGCGGGATACCGACGACTTACCTGATCGACAAGAACGGTAAGGTCCGTAAAAAGATCGTTGGTTCGATCGACTGGATGGACGAAACCATGCTGAAACTGGTCAATGAGATCAGCAGGTAATGGTCAAGCTTAACCTTTTGCTCTCTTTTGGCGCGGGATTCCTGGCTTTCTTTTCTCCTTGTATCCTGCCCATAATTCCCGGCTATTTTTCTTATCTGACCGGGCTCGATTCCAAAGCACTATTAAGTGAGCAGAACGCTGTGCAGACCCGCGGTCTGGTCATGCGCCATTCCCTCTTCTTTGTTCTGGGCTTTATGTGTTTCTTTATTCTGCTCGGCGCCGCGGCTAGCTCGCTTGGCCAGTTAATGGCCGATCAGCAGTTCCTGATCAAAAAGATCGGCGCGGTAGTGGTCTTTGGCTTTGCGTTATATATGCTGGGTATCATCAAGCTGGATCTCCTGGAAAAAGCCTCAGGCTCATTCAAATATAAAAAAGGCTCGATAAGTTACCTTGGCTCGTTTTTGGTCGGCTTAACTTTTTCCGCCGGCTGGTCGGCCTGCGTTGGTCCGGTCCTGGCTTCGATCCTGTTCATGGCCAGCGGGGCGGAAACCTTTTGGCTGGGGATCGGCTATTTGCTTTCTTTTTCCCTGGGCTTGGCCATCCCCTTTTTATTGGCAGCGTTCTTTTTGGCCCAACTACTGAAAAGTTTGCAGAAATTCACTCGTTATATGTTCTGGATAAAGATGGCCAGCGGGGTGGTACTGCTTATAGCTAGTATCTATTTATGGCTTTGACCGGCCATTTCCGAGATCTGGTCCTTTAGATCGGCCAGGATATCACTTTCTTCTTTCCCGACGAATTCAGCAGGTGCGATAGCTTTGCCAATGGTGACCTTGATCCTGGTCGGACTGACCAGTAATTTATTCTTGGCCATGATCTTGTGACTGCCGCTGATCGCGATCGGGACAATATGAGCATCTCCTCTGGTCGCCAGAAGCAGGGTGCCTTTTTTAAATTCAGCGATCTGGCCGTCCGGACTTCTGCTGCCTTCAGGGAAAATGATCACCTTCAGACCATTTTTGACCTTTTCTGCTGTTTTGAGCATGGTCTGCAAGGTCTTCTTTGTACCTTTGCGTTCAATGGAAATATGTCCGCTGTTGCGGGTTATCCAGCCCAGGAACGGTGCCCGAAAAAGGTCTTCACGGGCTACGAAACGACAGCCTAGTGGCAGGATAGTGATCAGGATCGGGATGTCAAAATAACTAGCGTGATTAGAAATGAAGACCACTCTTTCCGGCAGCTTCCTGATATTTTCCTTGCCGTGAACGGTGATATTTACGCCGGCAACTTTCATCAGGTTACCGCCCCAAAAAATTGTCGACATCAGAAAAGGGAATTCCTTGTCTTTGGAAAAAGGCCAATACAAGCAAATGAACGGAAGGACCGTAAGGTAGAGGACAATAGCGGACAAATAAACCAGAATGGTCCTAAGCATGGTCGATTTTCTGTTCGTTGATCATAGCGGGCAGGGTAACGGTAAAAATACTGCCGGTGTTCTCCGTACTTTGGACATCGATCTGACCGTAATGGTTCTTGATTATCCCGTAACTTACCGAGAGCCCAAGGCCTGTTCCTTTTCCTTTTTCCTTGGTAGTAAAGAAGGGGTCAAAGATCTTGTCCAGTTTGCCTTGTATTATCCCGCAGCCGGTATCCATGAATTTGACCTCGATGGAATTGGGATCATTAGGCTTGTTAGTACTGATTATGGTCAACCGTCCGCCATTGGGCATGGCGTCCTTGGCGTTGATAATTATGTTCAAGAAGACCTGGCGAAGTTCGCTATCGTTGCCCAGGACAGAGGGCAGGTCAGGTTTTAAACTCCGGATGATCTTGATGTTCTGTAAAAAGATCTGATGTTCCACGATCTTCAGTACATCTTCGACAGAATTATTCACATTTACCGGCTGAAAATTGTCTTTATGTTTTTCCGAAGAGCGGGCAAAATCCAGCAGGTTCTGGACCACGCTGACGCAATGCTTGGTGGACATGACGATCTTGCTGACAAAGTCAGCCAGTTCAGGGCGATTTAGCTCCTTGTCGGTTTGCTTAAGCCTGCTGGCGCAGAGCTCGGAAAACCCCAGGATACTGGTCAGAGGGTTCTTTATTTCATGGGTAATACCGCTCAACAGATGGCCGACCGAGGCCAGCTTTTCTGACTGGATCATCTGCTCCTGGGTTTCCTGCAGTTCCTTATAAAGCAATTCCAGCTTCATGTTCTTTTCTTTTAAGATACCGGATAAATAGCCAGGAACGATGGCGACCAGATAAAAAAGGCTGATTCTGACAATGACCAGGAATACCTGGTCGAAACTGCTATAGGTGATAGGGGCACCGGTAGGACTATGCACGAAACTTACATGAGAGATCAGCTGGTAATACTCGGCAGAGATCAAAAGCACATATAGCACTGAACAAATAGTGCTGAGCGCAATGGACATATTGGAAGGGATGATCACGCTGGAGAACAAGAAGAAGATCAGGATGACCACGTAGAGCGGACTTTCGATCCCGCCGGAATAATGCATACCGATGATACAGATAAAGATAAAGCTGAGATGGGTCAGGTAGACCTGTAGTTCCAGATATTTCTTGGTCCTGATCAGGATGCCAAAGAACACAGAAAGGAACAGAGAACCGCCGACGATAAAATAGATCGGCCGGATCAAGGCATCAAAAGAAGCATAGGTCTGCGAGCTTACCCCAAGCGAAATAATGATCAGGATAGCTACGGGTACGGCGGACCAGATGATCTTGATCATCTGCTGCATCTTTTCGTAAAGGTCCTTGTCCAGCCCGCTTTGTTCCAGGAAGAGCATGATTAATTTATAGCATTGGAGAAAAGGTCTGTCCAGAAGAATTAGGCACAAAGGCACTTAGGCACAAAGGCACAAAGGGAAGAACGCTAGGGG
>JBAZXJ010000004.1:0-15965 GCA_041659865.1 Candidatus Margulisiibacteriota bacterium
AAAATACAGGACAATAAACAAAAAGGATTTACTATTCTCGAGATCATTGTCGCCATGGTCGTGATGGGGATAATTCTGCCGGTGATCATGAACCCGATGCTGACCCTTTTGACCAAGGGCCGGGTCAATCAACAGCTTTTCAATATGGCTTCCCTGGCCGAGGAACGGCTGGGCTATTACCAGCATCTGCCTTTTGATCAGGTGATCTCAACGCCAAATACGACCTTCTCCTCGCCCTTTACTGATTATAAATACAAGCTTGTCGTCGACCGAGTCCAGGGGCCGACTTCCTTTAATACTACGGTTATCCCGACTTCTAATTATAAGGAAGGGACGTTGTCGATCATGTATAAGGATGTCAGCACTTATAACCTGGTGACAATATTTGCCAGATATGACTACAAATAAAGGTTTTACGATGATCGAATTGATCATCGCCATCGTCCTGCTGGGCATCTTTGCCAGCCTGGGAACCGGGGCTATGATGTCTCTTTTTTCCAAGGGCTTTACTTTTAACATCGACCGCGAGAACTTAAATAGCGGAGCGATCCTGATCTACAACAATATGAGCAGGGATATGCGTAATATCCGTGATCCGGATAGCATAACAATAGCCAGCGGGAACCGTCTGGCCTTTTATGATATCGATAATAACCTGCTGACCTATTTCCTTTCGGGTAATACCCTGGAAAAGAAGATCGGTGTAGTTGATTACCCCCTGGACGAGCATTGCCAAACCTTGAATTTTCGCTACTATAGCGATACGGAAAACCTCCTGGCTTCACCCCGCGTCGGAGCGGTCGTCTCGACCGATATCCGGGTCATCGACTTTACCGCCGGTCTGGTCTTTAATTATGAACATATAACGATCAATATCCGCGTCCGGCCGAATAATGTGGAGGAATAAGATGAATAAAGAAAAAGGCTTCGTGCTGATCATGATCATGTTCCTGCTGTTATTTATGGCCACCATCGGCTTAAATACCATGATCATCTTTCGCTCATCTACTATTCAGCAATCCGCGGATACGGTAGATGCGACCGCTAGCTATAGCTCTTTACAGGCTGGTGTTAACTGGGCCGTCCGGGAATTCTACCGGACGGATAACTGGCCGGCGCTGGGTATCTCGCTAAATAATATGACGGTAACTATTAATAACGACTGTAATTTTATTTTGGGCACTACGGCGTCCGCCCGGATCGCGACCGTGAACATTACTGGTAATTTCCATACGCTAAGCGGAGTTTACCTCAAACGGACGGCCCAGGTCGTCTTGAACCGGACGAGCCCTGGATCCGGCTTGAAATTTGCCTTGTTCGTCCCTTCGCCCAACCTGATAACTATCCAGAATAGTACGTTGATCGAGGGCGACGCCTATCTGGCCGGGGGGATAGTGCTCAACAGCGGTTCGACGGTCAACTCCGGCCATACGGTATATTTTGACGCCGGCCGGTCGGCTTCCGGGACCGGCTACTATTACGCCGAGCCTTTGCGGCGGCCTTATATTAATACGGTGCCGACGATCGATGTTGTTAAATATACAGCGCTTGCTCAAGTTTATGATGGATTAGCCAATGGTAGCGCAACCGACCTGTTCTGGTCAGGGATACATACGCTGGCTGGCGATCAGCTGGGGCGAGCCCTGACCATAAATGGCAATTGTACCATTAACGGTACCGGACGAATATTGCTCAGAAGAGGCTTTACTTGCAGTATGAACTACAGCCTGGCGATAATTCCTGACCCTGGAGCGACGATACTGATCAGGTCGCAGTCCTGTGTGATCTTGTCTACCAGCAGCCCTAATCGTATCTGGATCGAGAGGTCTACTTTATACGCGAACCGTGTCTACGGGACAGCGCCCTATATCATGAGCATCGGCCCGAATACAACGGTTACCGGCTGTGTCTTAATTCCTTCTAATAATCTCAATCCTTTTATTATCAGGGACGGCGGAAAAGTGCTCAACTCTACCGTTTTTGCCAAGAAGAGATTGTTACTTAATCAAAGGTATTTTATCTTGCAAAATGGAGTAAATAATCCTTCCTCTTTTTCCGGCAGTGCTTATGTCATAGACGGAGGCGCGGCCATTAGCGGCAATGCTAATGTGCCGGTAGATTTTTCAGGCCTGTTATATACGAACAGTACAGACGTAGGAGGGGGGCTGACCATTTCCACTGCTAACGTTACCGGCTGTATCTTTGCCAATCAGATAAATGATATTTCAGGAATAAACAGAATGGCTAATAGTCACTTCGTCTATGGCGTGAATAACTTTGCCGAAGCCGTACCGACCAACCTGGTGAAGTATGTCTACGGGGTTACCGGGAATTACAAGGTGCGGATGCGGTAGGGGTTAGTTGGTTAGTTAGTTAGTTAGTTGCTAGTTAGCCAGGAAGAGGGCGAGCTGGGCAGCTGGCCTAATAGCATTGAGAGAAAGTATGTCTAAAGAAAAAGGTTTTGTTTTGCTCATGGTGATGTTCCTGATGTTATTCATGGCCACCATCGGCCTGAACACCATGATGATCTTCCGCTCTTCGACCATCCAGCAATCCGCGGATACGGTAGATGCTACAGCCAGCTACAGCTCTTTACAGGCTGGGGTTAACTGGGTCGTTCGGGAATTCTATCGGACGGATAACTGGCCCTCCCTGGCGATCTCTCTGAATAATATGACGCTAACGCTTAATGCAGATTGCACTTTTCTTTTAGGTACTACGGCCAATGCTTTGGCTGCTACGGTCAATATTACCGGAAACTTTCATACCTTGAGCGGGGCATATCTGAAAAGAACGGCTCGGGTCGTTTTGAACCGGACGACCCCCGGCTCCGGTATCCAGTTCGCGGTATTTTCGCCGGTCCTTAATACCAAAGTAAGCGGCGATATTTACCTGGCTGGCGGGGTGGTCAAGAACGCCGCGGCCAGGGTCAATCCCGGCTATACGATCTATTATCAGCAAGGCCGAAGCGAGACCGGGACGGGTTACGGTTACGCCGAACCGCTCTTGGTCCCGTATCCTACGACCATCCCTACCATCGATATTCGCGAATACGAGGAGCGGGCCAGACAATATGACGCTTATCAAGTGGCCGCGGTCGATTCTGTCCTGGCCTTGACCGGATTGATAAATCTTACTACTGATTATGCAGGACTTTTAAGCAGAAGGGGTTATACCCTTGGCGGTAATTGTACGATCAACGGTTCCGGGGTGATCTTTGCGGCGAGAAATTTCTTAGTGAACAGTAATTTCAACCTCTGTATCAGCCCTAACGCCGGCCAGACCATCACCATAATATCCAGGCGCGCTTTTACGACGGGGAGTACGGTAAGGACGCATTTCGAAAGATGCACCCTGTATAATAGTAACGCTTTCGGGGCAGTCCAGATGACTCTCGGGGCTAATACTTTCGTCACCGGCTGTGTGATCATGACTTCGGAGAACCAGCTGTTGATGAACAACGGAGCCCAGGTCCGGAACAGCCGGGCTTTTTGCAGTGAAAGGACGGCCGGGCTGGTCGGCTTTAATCTGGTCGCCACTTTAGCCCAGCCGGCGACCAGGTTCCAGGGCATGGTCATCGCGAATAATTCGCGGTTAGCCTTCAACGGGCTGGCCACGGTTTCGGCCAATGCCGAAGGGTTTTTCTACAGCGGCGACACGACGGCGGCCGGCTCGGCCATGGATAATAACGTGGTGACCGGCTGTGTGATCGCCAATTTGTCCGGGACCTACACGAACACTAAATTTATCTATGATCGAGAGGCCCTTGTTTTCGACGTGCCGACCAACTGCCGGAAATACGCTTACGGGGTGACCGGGAGCGCGACGGTGAAACTGCGGTAGGCTGTCTGAACCTTGATTAGAAGGATTACAGGATTACCATGATTAAGAGATCAGGGAAATCAAGTAAATCAGGCAAATCAAGGTTCAGACAGTTGGGGTTACAATAAAATATCGGGCAACTGGCTTAAGGCATTTTCAACCGGCAGGACATGAATGTTCGATCTTTTTTGTTCAGCAGCCCCTGTATAGATGACAAAGGCTTTGTTTTGCCTGGTTAATTTCTGCCAATAAACCTTGACGGATTGTCAATGGCATTGACGATCGGTCCGGTCTGCCTGCAGAGTATCCGGGAATTGCAAGGTCCGGATGCGGTGAAGAAGGCCCCCTAAATCCCCCTAAAGGGGGACTTCGAATGTAATATAGAAACGCAGAGCCTGGATTGCCAAAGAAAACAAATCAGATTATTATTATTACATGAGTCCGACGATCTTCAAGGCTAAAGGGTACCGATTCTATTTTCTTTCCAACGAAGAAGACCGGATCCATATCCATGTGACCGATGAGAACGGGGAGGCCAAGTTCTGGCTGGAACCGATAATCTCATTGGCGGTTTCTTATGGCTTGAATCCAAGAAGGTTGAATGAGGTCCAAAGGATAGTAGAGGAGCATAGAAATGAGATCCTTAAAGCCTGGCAAAAGCATTTCGGTAAGCGTTGAAAATATAACGCCTTTCGGCATCTGGCTTTTGGCGAAGAACAGGGAATATTTTCTGAATTATAAGGACTATCCATATTTTATGGATCAGACCTTGCATTCTATCCAAAACGTTCAACTGCTCCATGGCTTTCATTTGTTCTGGCCTGATCTTGATATAGATCTTGAGATAGATAATCTGGAAAATCCAGAGAAATATCCTTTGCGCTCTAAAGCCCCCAGACCCCAACTAACAAAAGCCCGGTAGCCGCGGGCTTTAGCCCGGGTTGAAGGGGCCAGCGTTGGATCCTGCCTGCGGTTTTTTAATCTACACCTATTACGCAAGGTAATCCCAACGCGGGCTGAAGCCACGCGCCTACCATGCCACTTCTATTTTGAAGTCATATTAAAATGAAACAAGCTTCCGCCCCCTCTCTGCCAGCCGCATCGGCTTGGCGGAGAGGGGTTAGGGGAGAGGTCTTAACTGCAAAGGACACCACCGTGGAAGGTAATACTTAAAGAGATCGCCGCGTCGGCTGCCTCCTCGCGATGACGGGGCGTTATCCCTGATTTGCCCCAAAAAAACCGCTTGGAATATCTTTCCCCAGATGTTACACTACTATAGTTAGGCATATATTCTAAGATCGGGGAACGAATAAATTTATGGAGCTGCCGTTCAATTTACAGCAGTTTAGCGCCGGAAAATTCAACATGCAGCAGCTTGGTTTCCAACAGCCTGATACCATTGGTATCGATATAGGCTCGGAGAATATCAAGCTTTGCGTATTGAAAAGGACCGAGAAAAGGGTCCTGCTGGATAATATCGCGATCCTGCCGATCCCTGCTGATGACAAGAAAAGACCGCGCAACCAGATAATCACCGAGTTGATCAGAAATGCCTTGCGTCATAACAAGATCCATGCCAGCCAGGCTTACTTTACCTTTTCCGGTGAAGGTATCTTCTACCATCGCGATGTTTTTCCGGATATAAAAAGAGAAGATCTGCTCGAAGCTATCCGCTGGAAATGCAAGGACCAGGTCGGCTTTTCCGTAGAAGCGGCGATGGTCGACTACGTGACCATCAGGGAAGTCTTTGAGGGCGAGTTGAAGCTTCTGGAGCTTTTGGTCGTGATCGTCTCCAAGGAGAGCATAGACCGCCATACCGATATGATCATGGCCGCCGGTCTCGACCCGATCTTTTTAAGTTTTGCCCCCTTCGCCTGCGCGGAATTCTACAAGCGTAATTTCAAGGCCATCGGCCAGGGCAAAGTGGTCTGGCTGGAAATGGGCGCCAAGTATACCGAGATCAGCATCATCAGTGAACAAAAAATAGACTTTGCCCGGGTCATCAGCTTTGGCAGTAAGCAGTTCCTGGATATCATCAAGAAAAACCCGGAAGCGATGTTCGCCGGTCCGGAGAAGAAAGAGAAAACCGCGGAACCTGCGGCAGAGACGGAAAAGTCCAAAGAGAACCAGCTCAACCTGGCTACGGAATATTTAAAGAAGATAGATTTTTCAGGGACGCTAAGCCCTGCGATCCGCAACGAATTCGATAACTTCATACAGGAAGTCGTCCGCTCGCTATCCTATTACAAGGATAAATATGGGCTGGATACGGTGGAAAGAGTAATTATCAGCGGGGGTATGGCTGACCTTAAAGGGATCGAAGAGCTGTTGGCCAGGGAATTAAATCTGACCGTGGCCCGGATCAACCTCGCGGACCATATCCAGTGTCCGCTTTCCCAGAAAAAAGAGCTTGAACTTAACAGCGGAAAATTTATTGCTTTGGTCGGCTTGCTTTTGATCCCTTCGAATCAAACAAGTATGAATTTTCTGCCTCAGAAGATCAAGGAAAAACTTGAGCTGATCGAACTGCGTACGCCTTCGTTATTTACTATCGCGGCCTCCCTTTTATTTTTGCTCACGGTCTGGAACCTGGTCGACGGCCAACTGGACCGCTTAAATAAAAAGCTGGTCGCGGAGCAGGCTAAACTGCAGTCCTTAAACCCTTTGGTCCAGCAGTTCACCCAGACCCAGAACAACCAGAACCAGAAAAAGACCAAGGTCAAATTCGTCCAGGGTATCTTGAACAAAGACCTGCGTATGGTCAGATTTTTAGGCGAGATAAGTTTAGCTGCCCCCCCAAGTATCGTCCTGAGCTCGATCCATACTTCCGGACTGGATGCGAACAGCTTCGAAGGACCAAATATGAAACTGTCGATCAAGGGCATAATTTCCGAGGCAGGAGTTTCATCTTCCGACCTGGCCAAGTTCATTTTGCAATTACAGAATTCACCGGTGGTCGAGGAGGTTTCCTTGCTGTATTTGAATCAGGAAACTAATTCAGTAGGATCGGCGCAGGGGTTTGAGCTGGCGTGTGTGTTTAAGAATAAGAAGTAAAGAATTAAAGAAGTAAAGAAGTAAAGAAGTAGGAAGAATAGTAGGGGCGCGGTGCCCGCGCCTTTGCAAAGCAAGAACAAAATATTATGAAAATAGATAGCTTATTAGAACAAGTAGTTGATAAAAAAGCCTCGGACCTGCATTTGGTCGCGGGGCAGGCGCCTATCTTGCGCATCAATGGCTTGCTGGTGCCGATCGGCAGTGACCAACTGACTTCGGAGACGATCAAGATAATATTTTCCGAGTTGATGACCGCCGAAGAAATGCTTGAACTGGAAAAAAGCAGGGAAATGGATTTTGCTTACGCTATGGCCTCGGGCAAAGCCCGCTTCAGAGTTAACGTGCATTTTCAAAAAGATACCATGGGTGCGGCTTTGCGTTTGATCCCCAAGATCATTCCGACCGCCGAAGAGCTAGGCCTGCCTCAGGTTATCCAGGATATCGTAAAAATGCATAAAGGCCTGGTCCTGATAACCGGACCCACCGGCAGCGGCAAATCGACGACCATGGCGGTCATGCTGGATATGATCAACAAGACCCAGTCCAAGCATATAATAACTATCGAGGATCCGATCGAATTCGGGCATAACCATCAGCAATGTCTGATCGAGAAAAGAGAGGTCGGACGCGATACCCATTCTTTCGCTGAATCGCTCAAGCGCTCCTTGCGCCAGGACCCTGACGTTATCCTGGTCGGCGAAATGCGCGATCCGGAAACGATCGCAACCGCGATAACAGCCGCCGAGACCGGCCATTTGGTATTTTCGACCTTGCATACCAATGATACCGTGCAGACCATCGACAGGATAATCGATGTTTTCCCTGCCCATCAACAGCCCCAGATCAGACAGCAGTTATCGATGTGCCTGGGGGCGGTCCTGGCCCAGCGGCTGATGTTAAAGAAAGATAAAAAGGGACGGGTGGTCGCGATCGAGACCCTGATCGCTACAGACAGCGTGCGTAACATCATCCGCAAGGGAAATACTCATGAACTATATTCGATAATGGAAATAGAGAGTAAAATGGGTATGCGGACCATGAGCCAGGCTATGAAGGACCTGGCCGCCAAAGGCCTGATCGAAGAAGAGGTGGCTAAACCAAGATGAAACTGAACTGGTCTTTAAAAGAAAAAGTTATTTTTGGCAGTGTGGTCGGGCTGATCATGGTCTTTGTGCTTGCTTATGCTCTGGTCTTTAAGCCGAAAATGGAAAAGACCAAGGAGATCCGTAACCAGATCCGTTCGGTCAACGTCGAGGTCGGCAATATCGCCAAGATGATCCAGTCCTATCGGGATGATAGCACAGCCTTAGATAAGGAAGATACCTACTTTCAGGAAAAATTCCTGACCAGGTCCGATCAGATCCCGCAGATCCTTACCGTGCTTGGCGAGGTGGTCGGTAAATCCAGAGCGGAGATCGTCTCGGTCCGCCCGCAGGAGCTGAAACAGGAAGAATACGAGGGGTTTAAATTTCAGACCATGCTGATCACCATGGAATTGCGCGGGCGCTATATTCCCTTTATGGATTGCCTGCGGAAATTGCTCGATATCCCTTTCTTGATCGATATCCGAGATATCCAGTTCGCCAAAAATGACCAGGGGACCGTGACGATGACGCTTAATTTAAAGACGTATTTTTTAGTGAGTAGTTAATAATATATGGAAAAAGATACGAACAAACTGAACATGAAAAAATATTACCTGCCCCTGGCGTTGATCGTCATGGCCGGTTTTATTTTTCTTTATAATCCCATGCCCAGGATCCAGCAAGGTCCCGCTTCCAATTTGCCTTTGGTCCAACCGGTCCCTGCCCTGTATCGATCTTCTGAAAAAGATATTCTGGGCGAAAAAACCTATCTGGAAATAGAGATCTCTCTGGTCAAGAACATGAACCTGACCCGCGACCCCTTCTTTGGCTATGTTCAACAAGCCAAGGCTGTACCGATAGGGGGCAAGAATGTTAATATGGGCATAACTGAAGCGCCGGCTCCCAAGCTTAACCTGCAAGGTATTTGGGACAGTGATGACCAGAAGATAGCGTTCATCAACGGCAAAATGGTCAAGGTGAACGATTCAGTTGATGGTTGCAAGGTATTAAGAATAACTGACAATGACGTGCTTTTGAGCAGGAACGGTCAGACCTATCTGCTCAAACTAGGTTCTTAGGAGGAAATGATGCGGCTGAATATTTTGGCCTTGCTAAGTTTAATATTACTAACTACAAGTCTTTGGGCTGCGCCCGGGGGCGTTAAATATGCCAAGACCATCGTCGTTGGGAACGTCTTGAAAATTGACGTTCCTGATTCTGCTGATATCAAAGGGATCAAGGTGCTTTGGCCTGATGATTCGGACAGCGGGCTGAGCAAAGCGAAAAATACCTGGTCAGGGAACTGGAAAGTCCCTGTGGATTTTGCTACGGGTAACTATACGGTGCGCCTGATCCTGGAATTTAATAACGATAAAGAATTTGGCGATATCCCCGTAGAGGTTAATATTGTGGACAAACCAAGACAACTCTCCAAAGCGGAGAAAGCTCTTGCTGAAAAGGAAGCAAAAGCGCTAGCCAAAGCCGAGGCCGAAGCCAAAGCCAAGGAAGAAGCGAAAGTCCAGGCCGAGCAAAAAGCTAAAGAAGCTGCTGAAGCCAAACTTCAGGCCAAAGCTGAAAAAGAAGCCAAACGTCAGGCCAGGCTGGAAGCCGAAGCCAAAGCCAAGGCAGAAGAAGTAGCCCTGGCGCAGGCTCAGCTTGAGGCGGACGCCAAGGCTAAGTCGGACAAGGAAGCAAAAATAAAAGCTAAAGCCGAGGCCAAAGCCAAAGCCAAAGCTGAAAAAGAAGCGCTGGCCAGAGCGAAGGCCGAAGCCAAGGACTTAGCCGAAGCGAAAGCCAGGGCCGAGGCCGAAGAAAAAGCGCTGGCGCTTGCTCAAGCTAAGGCAGATGAACAAGCCAGAGCAGAAGAAGAAGCTCAGATCCGGGCTGAAGCCGAAGCTGATGCCAGAGCGATCGCGGCTGCAGATGCCAAGGCCAAAGCCGAAGAAAAGGCGAAGGCAGAAGCCCAAAGAAAGGCCTTGGTCAAAAACGTTACCGAGGCCAGGTCTGTCGCGATAGCTCAGGCCAAGACCAGAGAAGCAGAACAGGCAGAAGCAGAACAAGCCAAAGTCCAGAACGAGGCACAGCTCCAGGCTCAGGAAAAAGCTGATGCAGATGCCAAAGCCAGAGAACTGGCCGCAGAAGAGGCGGAGGCCTTAGCTGTTTTCCAGGCCGAACAAAAAGCTCAAGCTGCAGCAAAAGCGCAGCGCATCGAGGATAGTGAAATACAGAAAACCTCAGGGGGCCAGAACCTGCAAAGTGTTCCACTGGTAGATGAAGAAGCACTGGCCATGGTAGCCGCAGCTGCCTTGGTGGAAAAGTCTGAAGAAGCCCAGTGGCCGCCAAAGACCGAAGCGCCGAAAAAGCAGCCTGCGGTCAAGCCGCTGATCAAGATTGAGCCTGTCCCTGCAAAGAATCCAGCCAAGGCGTTTATTAAACCTGAAGAAAGAACGATCAATCTTGACCTGAGAGATGTCGATCTGCTGACCGTGCTCGACCTGTTCTCCAAGCAAGGCGGGTTTAATATTCTTGCCGATAAAACAGTTACTGGCAAAGTAAGCTTTTCCGCTAAGACCATCAAGATACTTGATGCGATGGATATGGTGCTCAAGAGTAACGGCTATAGCTGGGTCAAATCCAACAACAACATAATCGTTACCTTTAAAAAGCCGGCCAGAACTTTTATCTTAAGCTATATCAGAGCGGAAAACGCCCAGAAAGCCATCAAGGACCTTCTGCCTGGTATTGTCGGGACCTCGATCGATGACCGCTTGAATTCGATCACGGTCAGAGGGAATCTGGCAGACCTTGAAGAAGCCGGCTCGGTCATCAAAGATATCGATGTCAGACCCATGCAGGTCCTGGTCGAAGCAAAGGTGATCGAGATCAGCGTCAAGGATAGTCCTTTTTTAGGCGCTGGTATCGGTTATAACAACGTGCAGGGCAATGTGAATACAGCTGTCGATCTAAAGGGACTGGCGAACGCTGGTTCTGCCGCTGCGGTTGCGGCAACAGGTGCGACCGCGGGAACAAAAGGCTTTTTTGCCATGGTCGCGGACAGCAAATTAAGCAGTTGGATCGAAGCCTTGCAGACCAAAACAAATAGTGATCTGCTGGCGAACACGAAAATATTAGCTACAAATAACAAGGCCGCGAAGATCATAACCGGAGAAGAGCTGGGCTATACTGTGCGTTCGGTCAGTACTACAGGAACGTTGGAGACCGTACAGTTCCTTACTGTTGGAACCCAGTTGGAATTTACCCCCCAGATCTCCCAGGACGGTTTTATTACCATGATCATCAGGCCGGAAGTAAGCGAAGGGGTGATCGAGAACTCTATCCCCAGAAAGACCACGACCGAGGTTACGACCGAGGTCACCGTGCGCGACGGCCAATCCATCGTGATCGGCGGCTTGATCCGCAGCAAGAAGACCAAGACCGAGAATGGTATCCCGTTCCTGATGGACCTGCCGCTCATGGGAACTCTGTTCAAGAGCACCAGTATCAGCGATGAGAAAAAAGAGACGATCGTGGTGATCACGCCTCATATCATTAATGATCAGAATAACCAACGCATAGAATTCAAAGCTCCTGAACCAAGTGTCAAGGGCGGACTGATCGACTAAGACAAAATGGCTAATAAATACCGCCGCGTTTACGCGGATAATAATGCAACTACGCCTGTTCATCCTGAAGTGCAAAAGGCCATAATTGAAGCTTTGCCGATCTTTGGCAATGCCTCCAGCCTGCATCAATACGGCCGCGAAGCCAGTCACAAGATAGAAAGCGCCCGGCAGAAGATCGCTGGTTTTCTTGGCGCCAGCCCGGAGGAAATAGTCTTTACCGGTTGTGGTACGGAGTCGAACAACACCGTCCTGAATAGTATCTTCTGCGGCTGCCAGCGTTGCGGTAAACAGCAAAAGCATCCCCACGTGATCACTTCGAAAATTGAGCATCCTTCGGTCTTGACCACCCTTAAGTGCCTGGAAAGGAGAGGGGTTGAGGTCAGCTATATCAATGTAGATAAATACGGCATGGTCGATCCCCACGAAGTGCAAAAAGAGATCAGGGACAATACCAGCCTGATCTCCATCATGTACGCGAATAACGAGATCGGGACGATACAGCCCCTAAAAGAGATCAGCGAAATAGCCCACGCCAGAAATATTCTAATGCATACTGACGCTGTCCAGGCCGTCGGCAAAGTGCCGTTCAAGCTTGCCGATATCGATGTGGATTTCCTATCGCTTTCCGGTCATAAAGTTTACGCCCCCAAAGGGATCGGCGTGCTCTATGTCCGCAAGGGTATCAATTTTTGCCCCTTGATCTACGGCGGGCATCATGAAGGCAACCGCAGGGCAGGGACAGAGAACAGCCTCGGGATAATCGCCCTGGGCAAGGCCTTTGAAATGCTGGAAAAGGAAATGCCGGCTGAGTTAGTACGGATGAAGATACTTAGGCAAAAATTAAAGGACGGGATCGAAAAACTGATCCCGGAGATCTCTTTTAACGGTCATCCTCTGGATGTTCAGCCGGGTACCCTCAACGTATCCATCGACTATATTGAAGGGGAAGCGATCCTGCTTCATTTGGACCTGGAGGGGATAGCGGTATCTACCGGTTCGGCCTGCGCTTCGGGTAGTCTGGACCCATCCCATGTCATGCAGGCTCTCGGTATCCCGATCGAGAAGGTCCATAGTTCGATCCGCTTCAGCCTGGGCCGAGAGAATACACCGGAGGATATCGACTATATTTTGGAGAAATTACCGCCGATCGTGGAGAAGCTTAGGAAGATGTCCCCGCTTTATAAGAGATAGCCCTCCGTCATTGCGAGGAGTCGTCGACGAAGCAATCTCTAGTAAGCGATCCCCTGCCGAGATTGCCACGTCGGATGCCTCCTCGCAATGACGGGCGTTAATTCTTTACTTCTTTACTTCTTTTACTTCCCCTCTTGTCTATTCTCCCACCCGCCCTATATAATGTCCCCTTAAATCACTCAAGGAGGTCCTAGTAAAATGACAGCAAAAGTTGCGATCAATGGTTTCGGGAGAATCGGCAGGAACGTACTGCGGGCGGCTCAAGGTAATAAGGATATAGATATTATTGCCGTAAATGACCTGACCGATGCCAAGACCCTGGCCTATTTATTAAAGTATGATTCTGTCCATGGAAAATTCAAAGGGACCGTAGTTGCCAAGGACGATGCGATCATCGTTAACGGCAAGGAGATCAAGGTCCTGGCCCAGCGCGATCCCGGCGCTCTGCCCTGGAAAGCTATGGGCGTTGATATCGTGATCGAATCGACCGGTTTTTTCCTGGATAAAGAAGGCGCCAGTAAACATATCGCCGCGGGTGCCAAGAAAGTAATTATTTCTGCTCCGGCCAAGAACGAAGACCTGACCATCGTGCTCGGTGTTAACGAAGATAAATATGACAACAGCAAACATCATGTTCTCTCCAACGCTTCCTGTACAACTAATTGTTTGGCTCCGGTCGCCAAAGTGATCAACGACAGCTTTGGTATCGTCAAAGGCCTGATGACCACGGTCCATTCTTATACTAACGACCAGAAGATCCTGGATTTCCCCCACAAAGACCTAAGAAGAGCCAGAGCTGCCGCTTTATCGATAATCCCAACGACCACAGGCGCAGCCAAGGCGGTCGCTTTAGTGATCCCGGAACTTAAAGGCAAGATCGACGGTTTTGCGATGAGAGTTCCTACTCCTGATGTTTCCGTGGTGGATGTGGTCTTCGAACTAAAGAAAGAGACCACCAAGGAAGAAGTTAATGCCGCTTTAAAGAAAGCCGCAGATACAACGATGAAAGGGATACTGGAATACGTCGATGAGCCTCTGGTCTCTATCGACTTTGTCGGCAGTTCCTATTCTTCGTCGGTAGATGCCGCCCTGACCATGGTCAACGGGAACATGGCGAAAGTCGTTTCCTGGTATGATAACGAAATGGGCTACTCGACCAGGACGGTGGACCTGGCGGTCTTTATCAGCAAGAAGCTGTAAACTAATAAAGTAAAGCATCTTTGCGCGGATAGGGACAAGGCACGCCTTGTCCCTGCGCGTATATATAGGTATCGATGAATGAAAAATTGTGAAATAATATTTATTAGCCTACGATAATAAGAAGGAGCAGGAAATGAACAAGCGATCGATAACTGACCTGAAAGCTGAGGAGTTAAAAGGCAAGAAGATCCTGGTCAGAGTTGATTTTAATGTTCCGCTCGATGAGCAAAGAAAGATAACGGACGATCTGCGGATCAGAGCGGCTTTGCCGACCATCAAGTATCTGGTCGATGCTGGTGCGAAGCTGATCCTTTGCTCCCATCTTGGCCAGCCCAAGACCGAAGAAGAAAAAGCCGGACTAAGCCTGGCGCCAGTAGCAAAAAGATTAAGTGAATTAACTGGCCAGAACGTGCTCATGGTCAGTGATTGTATCGGAGAAGTGGTCAAGCAGGCCGTGGCGAAGATGAACAACGGCGATATAATATTACTTGAAAACGTCCGCTTCTATAAGGGCGAGACCAAAAATGATCCGGAATTTGCCAAGCAATTGGCTGAAAATGCTGAATTGTATGTTAATGATGCCTTTGGCACAGCCCACCGGGCCCACGCTTCTACGGAAGGTGTGACCAAGTTCTTACCCGGAGTTGCCGGCTTTTTGATCCAAAAAGAGCTGGAATTTTTGGGCAGTGCCTTGAACAGACCAAAACGGCCATTGATGGCCATTATCGGCGGTGCCAAGGTCTCTTCCAAGATCGGCGTTCTGCGCCATCTTTTACAGAAGGTAGATACTTTGTTCGTCGGCGGAGGGATGGCTTATACTGTTCTGAAAGCCTTGGGCTACGAGGTAGGCAAGTCGCTTTTGGAGCCGGATTTTGTTAATGAAGCTAAAGCTATCATGGCTGAAGCCAAGGCTCAAAATAAAGAGCTTATCTTGCCAACGGATGTTATAATAGCAGATAGCTTTTCTAACGAAGCCAAAACCCGGGTGGCCAAGATAGATGCTATTCCGGCAGATTGGGAAGGCTTGGATATCGGACCGGAAACGATCAAGGCCTGGTCGGCAAAGGTGCAGACGGCAGCTACGGTCTTATGGAACGGGCCGGTCGGGGCTTTTGAAATGCCTACTTTCTGCAAAGGGACCGAGGCTATCGCCCGGGCTTTAGCCGAGACCAAGGCCGTGACGATCATCGGTGGTGGTGATTCTGTTGCCGCGATCAACAAGTTCGGTCTGGCAGACAAGGTCACCCATATTTCTACAGGTGGTGGGGCTTCCTTGGAATTTTTAGAGGGCAAAGTATTGCCCGGAATCGCAGCTCTAAAGGACAAATAAAATGGAAAGTAAAACAGCCAAGAAACAGCTTTTAGACGAGATCATCCAGTCCGTGGCCAGAAAAAAAAGTATAGTTAAGACCCTGCCCCGGGAACTTGACGATGTCTGTCAGATCCTGGATATGGACAAGACCGAGATCCGCGAACGGATCCAGCAGATCGACGAGTCCGGCGGCAGAATGCTTAGGACCAGGACCATTCCAATGGCCGTTCCGCAACAGATCATCGAGAAAAAACATCAGAGGGAGATCGCTCTTGCCAAGACCACCGATAGTTTTGCCAGACGTTTTTTGATCGGCGTCAGCCATGGTATCGGTATCCTGTTTGGACTGTCTATCTTCGGCGCGCTTGGCTTGATCATTGTCAGCGACTTGCTCGGTCTTCCTGAAGTGAGACAATTCGCCGTTTCCCTGAAAAGCTCCTTGCGTAGTATAATGTTCTGATGTTTTACTTTTTACTCGCTATTTTTGTGGCCCTGGACCAGGGATTAAAGTATTGGGCCAGCCACAATTTCCTTGCTCCCAAGCTGGTGATCCCTAATGTTTTTGCTTTGGCCTATATCAAGAATACCGGAGCTGCTTTCGGCATCTTTCCGGAAAGTACCTGGCTGTTCATTAGCATAAGCTTGATCGTGATCGTGGTTATCCTGGTGTGGCAGGAG
>JBAZXJ010000005.1:0-15820 GCA_041659865.1 Candidatus Margulisiibacteriota bacterium
CCGGCGGTTCAGAAGGCAGTCTGGACGCGGCGAACATGTTCAAGCCGGCCCTGGCGCGCGGTGAGATCCAATGTATCGGCGCTACGACCCTGCAGGAATACCGTAAATATATCGAAGGGGACGCCGCCCTGGAAAGACGTTTCCAATCCGTATTGGTCGAGGAACCCTCGATCGATGAGACCATCCAGATCCTGCGCGGGATCAGAGAACGCTACGAGGAATTCCATAAAGTAAAAATAACCGATGCCGCGCTGGATGCGGCCGCCAGATTATCAGCACGTTACATAAACGACCGTCATCTGCCGGACAAAGCGATCGACCTGATCGATGAAGCGGCCTCGCGGATCATTTTAAAGATGCAGGCTGACAAGACGGTCAACGAAGAGAACATTGCCGAGATCGTTTCCAGCTGGACCGGAGTTCCGGTGTTGCAGCTTACCGATGAAGAACTGCATCATCTGCAGAATATGCAAAAAGAGATCGAAGGCAAGATCATCGGACAGACCAAAGCGGTAAGTTCCCTTTGCCGCGCTATAAAGCGCAGTAAGGCCGGCTTAAAGGACCCCAAACGGCCGATCGGCTCGTTCATGTTCCTGGGCCCATCCGGCGTGGGTAAAACCGAACTGGCTAAAGTATTGGCAGAATTCATGTTCGGCAAAGCTGATGCCTTGTTGAGATTTGATATGTCAGAATATTCTGAAAAACATACCGGCTCCCGCCTGGTCGGCTCTCCTCCGGGATACGTCGGCTATAAAGAAGGCGGTCAGCTGACCGACGCTATCCGCAAGAAACCATATTCCATCGTACTCTTCGACGAAGTTGAAAAGGCCAGTCCGGAAGTCCTTACTCTGCTTCTGCAGATCATGGAAGACGGCAAGATAACCGATGCTCAAGGCCGCGCGGTTAATTTCAAGAATACCGTGATCATCATGACCTCCAACAGTGGAGCCTCCCTGATCGAAAATGCCGCCGGTTACGGCTTTATTGCCCAAAGCAAAAAGGACGAAGCAGATTATGATCAGATGAAGACTAAGATCAATGATAGTCTAAAGAAGGACTTCGCCCCGGAATTCATCAACAGGATCGATGACGTGATAATTTTCCGGGCTTTAAATGAAGAAGATATCGAAAAGATAGCCCACCTGCAGATCGCTGAACTCAACAAGCGGATGTTGGAAAAAGGCTATAGCATCAAGGTCGCCCTGCCTGTCATCAAACATCTGGCGAAAAAAGGCTTTGACGCCAAACATGGCGCCAGACCTCTGCGCCGCGTTATCCAGGAACAGATCGAGGATAAACTTTCAGACAAACTACTAGAAGCTGATTTCCCTGCGAAAACGGTATTTTCCGTATCGATGAAGGGCGAAGATATCCATATTTCCTCCAAGGCCAGCTCCAAGGAACCAGCGGTCCCTGCCTATGCCAACAGTTAAATATGTTTGCCAATCCTGCGGTGCGGTAAGTCCGCGCTGGATAGGTAAATGTCCGGAATGTTCTGGCTGGAATACTTTTGTGGAAGAATTCCAGGATACCCGCAAAAAAAGCCTGACCAAAGGGCAAACTTTTACTGAGCCTCAGGAACTTTCCGCTATCAAGGTAAATTCTGAAATTAGAACAGCCACCGGTCTTGCTGAGTTCGACCGTGTACTAGGCGGAGGCTTGGTCCAGGGCGCAGCTATTTTATTGGGCGGTGACCCAGGGATCGGTAAATCGACCATAGCTCTGCAGATCGCCGGTAACCTTGATAGCCAGGTGCTCTATATCAGCGGAGAAGAGTCGCTACAACAGCTAAAACTGCGGGCAGACCGTCTAGGCCGAGGCAAGCATATTCAGGTGCTGGCCGAAACAAATCTGGCCGCTATCGAGAACTCTCTGCTTAATACCTCGGTTAAACTTGTCGTGCTGGATTCCATCCAATCAATATACTGGGAAGACCTCCCTTCGGCCCCCGGCAGTGTGGGCCAGGTCAGGGAATGCTCGGCCAGGCTGATCCGGATCGCCAAAGAAAAAGGCTTCGCTATTCTGCTTATCGGCCATGTGACCAAGGAAGGCAGTATCGCCGGACCTAAGGTCCTCGAACATATGGTAGATACCGTGCTTTACTTTGAAGGTGACCGCAATAAACAATTCCGCATCATCAGGGCTTTCAAGAACCGTTTTGGCTCGACCAATGAGATCGGTATCTTTGAGATGCAGGAGACAGGTCTGGTCGAGGTTAAAGATCCTTCTCTGGTCTTTCTGCAGGACCGCAACAGTAACGAGCCGGGGTCCGTGGTCGTGGCTGCGATGGAAGGCAGCCGCCCCTTTTTAGTGGAAATACAGGCCCTTGTGGCACCTTCTAGCGGCTTTGGTGCACCTAGACGAACTGTTTCCGGTGTAGACTACAACCGCTTAGCCATCATCCTGGCTATATTGGAAAGAAAAGCCGGCTTAAAATTATCCATGCAAGATGTATTTATCAACGTGGTCGGCGGAGTGGAGGTTACTGAGCCGGCTGCTGATCTGGCCATCGCCTTGGCGGTTACCTCCAGCTTGAGGAACAGACCGTTGCCGCCCCTGACCGCAGTATTCGGCGAACTGGGCTTGGGCGGAGAGATCAGACCGGTCAGCCAATCGGAAGCAAGACTGCAGGAGATCAGCAAGATCGGTTTTAAGAAAGTTATTCTGCCTGTGAGTAAATATTCCAAGAAGGCGTTTTCCGGTTTAGAGGCTCTTGAAGTTTCTAAAATATGGGAAGAGATATTCTAGTGAAAGCAAGAACGCAGGAAAGACAAGAATAATACGCCGTCATTGCGAGGAGGCAGCCGACGTGGCAATCTCGACAAGTATTGCTTATCGAGATTGCCACGTCGCCCCGATGAGGGGCTCCTCGCAATGACGGCAGGTGATCTTCAACTAAAGGCTTTTCAAAATATCCGCTTCCAGCAGATTCTCCGGACGAAAACCTACGAAGCGGTTAATTTCTTTGCCGCCCTTAAAGAGGATCAGGCAAGGTATCCCTGTGATCTGGTAATCCATAGAGGTCTTTTGGTTCTCATCGGTATTGATCTTTGCTGTTTTAAGTTTGTCGATGTTTTTCTGCGCTATAGATTCCACGACCGGCGACAACATCCGGCAAGGCCCGCACCAGGGGGCCCAGAAATCTACCAACACTGGCAGGGATGACTGTAGTACTTCGGCGGCAAAATTATTATCGGTTACTTCTAATACGGACATTTTATTCTCCTTTGTAATGATCGCTTCGTACATACAGGGCATTGCCCTGTCTCTACGGGAATATTAACACTATTTATCCAGGCTTTTCAATCTCAAAACCACTTTACGGCCAATTCCTTACGCGGTGGCAGTTCCGGCTCTTCATCTGCATAGCCAAATAGCAGAGGGGCGATAATTTCTTCTGTTCCCTTGATACCGAATTTAGTCTTGATCGCTTCGTCCTCCAGCCCGAATCTTCCGGCATCCACCCAGATACTGCCAAGCCCCAGGGCTTTAGCGGCCAGGAACATGTTCTCCGCGGCCAGACCGGCAGAGGTCGCCGCGAATCGGCCTTCGCAGATCAGGAAAATAACCACAGGGGCGCTGTAATATATGGGGTCGGTCATGGTAGCAAAACGCTGTTCGATCAAAGGCCTGCGTTCGGGGAATTTCTGGAACATCTCTTCATAAAATGGCTCGGCCTTTTTTCGCGCTGCAACTGCCAGTTCTTTTCTAAGAACCGGATCCCTGACCACAACGAAACGCCAGGGCTGGCTGTTCATGCCTGAAGGGGCCAATTGGCCAGCTTC
This sequence comes from Candidatus Margulisiibacteriota bacterium, assembly GCA_041659865.1. Lineage (GTDB taxonomy): Bacteria > Margulisbacteria > JBAZXJ01 > JBAZXJ01 > JBAZXJ01 > JBAZXJ01. Next base: position 3,786 of record JBAZXJ010000005.1, read on the forward strand.
TAAGATCTGTTCGATCAGCTCCCTAGACACGGGCTTGTCCAGGTATTTACGGACAGCACGCCGGCTTTTGATCACTTTAAACACTTGTTCGTTGCACATAGTTCCCTCCTGTTCTTGCCTATCATAATGCTTCCGGCCTAAAAACGCCAAACGGAAGCAGCTGGTCAGTCCGGTCAAGGAATAGGCGTTTTGCTTAATGCGGGGTAGAACTGCCGTTCGCAATGATCGTTTTCTTGTGGTCAACCAAAGGGAATCTCAGGATAAGATACTTGATGCATAAACCTTTACCAGCCAGGAACTTCACTTCGATGTTCTGATCCTGCGCCAGGCAGCAGGTGTTGCTGAATTTTACACCTGTCTCTTGTTCCTTTTGTTCCATGCTCGATAAGGTTATGCGGGGGCTACTAGTGAATTCCATGGTCAGTTCTAGCTGTTCACTGTCCTCCAGCACTCTGCTAGTGGCGTTAAGCGTGATCTGTTGTTGACCGGTCTCCCTAAAATACAACATCAGGCACAAGAGCAAGAAACCCGCCTTGCTCTGGTCGATATTTACGCTGCCCTTGACCGCAGACAGGTCTGCGCTGAACTGCATACCCCGGTTCCGATAATGTGTCGAGAAGAGCTGATCGATCAGCTGCTGCAAATAAGGTTTTAGTTCTACCCTGCCCTGCCGGTCCTCGTTCAAATATGTGATCATTTCGGCGAATTTACGGGCATCACTGATACCCTGGGCCAGATACTTCCTGTTGTTTTTGTCCTTTAAACTGGCCAGAACCTTCTCTCCAGTTGGCAGAGCGGACTGGATCCATTTCGCCAAAAACTGATAGTGCTCCCGGATGCTCTGTGCGTCATGTTGGGCCGGAGAAAGCAACTGGATGCGTTCCTTTTCCCTGGCCAACGGCCAATATTCCTGTTTGATCAACTGCTGGGTCGGCTCGTCCTCCGCGCCTTTGTTCAGCCCAAAAAGATTACGGAAAAGACTGGCCAAGAAATCATTGGCTGGAAAGATCGAGATCAGGCTCGTATAGCAGCAAGCGCTGCTCCCAACCCTAACATTAGACCCATGTCTGCTTAGATCGATTATCTTGTATTTCATCGAACGAGTACCTCCTGCAAATATATCCAAATTGTATATCGCTGAAGCCTGCTGATAATTTCAATAATATTCTTCTGCAGATAACAAAAAGGGCGGCCCACAGGCCGCCCTATAAAAATAAATACTATTGAATTGTCCTTCTTTACTTCTTTACTTCTTTACTTCTGTCTTGCAACAATCGCAGGAAGAGAACTTAAAAGGCATATATAGCGGACAAGATCTCAGCAAACCTGTTGCCAACGGGATCAGGCCAACAGCCCCCCACCAGTTCTTGGCGTAGGCACCCCAAGCGATAAGAACGATACCAGCAAGGACACGAATTATCTGGTCTATTTTGCCAACGTTGCATTTCATGATATTCACCCTTTCTTTTTAACGTTATGAGCAGGCGCAAGGCCTGCCGCTACAATTATTACCATTTACCCGTCTTGCGGGCTTCAGCTTTCGGCAGGTCCTTTAATTGACCGACATATTTAGCGATATCTTCCTCCGGCATTTCATAGTCACTGATCTGGCCGCTTAGATATTTATCGTAACCGGTCAGGTCCATTAGCCCATGACCGCTATAAGAGAACAGGATGACTTTTTCCTTACCCTCTTCTTTAGCCTTTTTGGCTTCATCGATCGCACAAGCGATAGCATGGCTGGTTTCTGGAGCACAGATCATGCCTTCGGTCCGGGCAAAGGTCAGCGCAGCTTCGTAACACTTGCTCTGATGAACAGACTTCGGCTCCAACAAGCCCTCAACGACCGCCTGACTTACCAGCGGAGACATACCATGGTAGCGCAGGCCGCCGGCATGGATAGGAGCAGGGATAAAACCGTGCCCAAGGGTATGCATGGCCATTAGAGGGGTCATGCAAGCCAGGTCGCCATGATCATAAGTAAATGAACCTTTGGTCAACGATGGACAGGCTGCTGGTTCGACCGGATAGATCTTGATATCAGCGCCGTTGATCTTGTCCTGGACAAAGGGAAAGGCGATCCCGGCAAAGTTACTCCCGCCGCCGGCACAACCGATCACAATATCCACTTTCTTCTCGCCCGCTTCTTTAAGTTGTTTTTTTGCTTCCAGACCGATAATGGTCTGGTGCAAAATGACATGATTTAACACACTGCCCAGGGCATATCTGGTCTGGCCGGTTGGATCGGTCACACAAGCTTCGATCGCTTCGCTGATGGCGATCCCCAAACTGCCAGGAGTTTCCGGCATTTCCGCCAGGACCTTGCGGCCAATACTGGTCTCTTTGCTTGGGCTGGCGATACAGTTTCCGTCCCAGACCTGCATCATGATCTTGCGAAAAGGCTTTTGGTCAAAACTTATCCTGACCATAAATACCTTACATTCCAGACCTACGACCTTACAGGCAAAGGACAGAGCACAGCCCCATTGTCCGGCACCAGTCTCGGTAGTAAGCCGCTTAATGCCAAATTGTTTGTTATACCAGGCCTGCGGTATCGCGGTGTTCGTTTTATGGCTTCCGGCCGGGCTGACGCTTTCGTCTTTGTAATAGATCTTGGCCGGAGTTTGCAGATATTTTTCCAGGTAAACAGCGCGGCGTAAAGGCGCCGGACGCCAGCGGTATAGCATATCTAATACTTCTTCAGGAATATCGATATAGCGTTCTTGGCTTACTTCCTGCTCGATCAGGTTCATCGGAAATACCGGAGCCAGCATCTCCGGAGTGATCGGTTTCCCGTCCGGGCCCAGTGGGGGCAATAAAGGCGTTGGCAAGTCTGCTGCCAGGTTGTACCACTGTCTGGGAACATCTGCTTCTTTCAAATAGATCTTTCTGTCTGCCACATCTTCCTCCTTTATAACTTTCTAGTCTAACAATTCTTGTTCATAAACCATATTATAGCTGGCCACCCAGTCGTCCTGCGCCCCGTTAAAAATATAGACGGGCTTACTTTTGATCTTTTCCTCATCCTGAAAATCAACCAAGCCTAGCCAAAAGGTATTGATCGGAATATTATCCGGTACCTTTAGCTTTATAATATACTCTCTTATAGCATAAGCAGGAACAAGCATATTGGTCGTGGGCAGTTCCAGCCAGGACTGGGCCGAACGGGTCACAACGCTTTCATTTAAGCTAGGGACGGCAACATTTAAGCGCACATTATTTTCCGTGTCATTAATGACCGTATAGGTCTTGCGTAGCGTTTCCCCTGCGAACACAACGCGGCCGTCATCGGTAATGATCAGGGCACAGGCGCTTGTTATTATTAACGATAGCAAAAGGATACCTATGAATGTGTTTCTAGCCATAATTGTCTCTCTTATATATTTTAAATTTTGGATCGCGGATTTTGGATAAGATAATAACCCATTCTCCGTCTTTCATTCCAAAATCCAAATTCTAAAATCCAAAATCAGATCAATTCCGCACCATCGCTACTCCGTATCCTCTCAAGGCTACCTGCTCAACCACACGCATGATCTTCTTGGGTGAAAAACGTTCCATTTCCATAGGGTCGACCAGGATGGTATACATCTCAGCCAGGTTACCGCTGATGATATCGGTGAATAACTGGTCGCCGATCACCGCGATCTCTTTTTTCGGCAGTTTCATGATCTTCTGGCTGGCGATATTTAGGGCCCAGGGAAAAGGCTTAAAGGCCATAAAGAAAGCTGGCAGTTGCAAACTTTTGGCGACATGGGCTACCCGGTTTGGATAGAAACTATTGGAAGATATGCAAAGCTTGAAGCCTGCTCTTTTGGCAGCTTCGATCCAGCTGCGGCATTTTAACGAAGGTTCAACTTCGTAGCGTCCGACCAGAGTATTATCCATATCAACGAAAAGGCCCTTGATGCCCTTTTTGCTTAAGCTGTCAAAATCGATGGAATAGATCGAGTCCAGATATTCATCAGGGGTGATGATATCTCCCAACAAGTGGACAAAATCATAGTGCAGCATAATTAAAAGCTCCGCTGGCCAATGGCTTTTTGCAGTTCAGCTACCGCATAGAACAGAGGCTTGCCGGCATCCCCGGTATATTCATCTATACTGCGGAAATCCTTGGCGGTCGCAAGCGAGTTCTGTAATTGCGGAGAACTATAGAGTACCAGAACCTCTCTGGCCTTACTGGTAACATTCTTGCGGATCGATTCGCCCATCGTCTCCAGCTGAGGGTTGAAAAAGCTTAGTTTCAGGGTCAGCTGTTCTTCCCGCGGAGCGGTCCGGAGCCAGGCCGAGAACTGTTCTACCTTGCGATCAGCGTCATTGTCTTTGATCGGGTCAGTAACACTATAATTGGCGAACATCTTTTTTAGGTCCTGCATCGAAGCATTGATCATCAGAACAGCATCAGCCGGCATATAAATAAAGTATCTTTTCCAGGCATTGCCATTGATCAAGGCCGAAGCCCAGCTCAAACGAATATAGGCCCTGGCATAATACAGATGATTGTACTGCCGGTTGGGGATATTGATCCCACGGTCAATTTCCAGATTGGCGATACTGGTCAGGATCTTCTCGATATCATCCTGGGCGTCTTTATAGCTCTGAAGCTGTTCGTAGAGCTTTTCGGCATTCTCGGCATTGATCCACTGGGTTATCAAACCGAGCCGGTAACCTGAACTAATGGCAAAGGGCATAACGCTTAATATATCTTCGCTGGATTTTTGACCATTGTTGATGATCAGTAATGATTGTTTCAGGATATCCTTATATGCCGCGGCGGCGCCCATATAAGCACTGAGCTGTTCCCTGGAACGGCCCTTTTGGTACCTCACATTAAGCTTCTGGACGATATTTGTCTGAGGTTTTTCCGATTCAGGAACGGTAGCCGCGAAGCTGGGGATAGCTGTGAGCAAGAACAGCATTATTACCAGCTGAAAAGCTTTGTTCATTCGCATCTTGAAAATATACCACAATTATTGCTTTTCCAGCAATTCTATTATCCGGTCCAGTTTATCCTGGGTCAACTTGTTGGTCGGGCTTAACTCTGCCCGCATCCGGTCGGACTGCTGGGGGAATTTAACTACTTTTTCCAGAAAATGACCAAAGGCCCAAACCCCGAAAAACGCCAAGGGAACAAAAGCTACGACCAGTAATCTGGTCTGCATCGGAATGAATATCTTGATCTTGTCAGAGGCGGCCATTACTAACAAAGCGAAATTGAGGAAGGTCAGAAATTGGATACCCAGGTCAAAGCGGGTCTTCTGCCGGATCAGGAAATCGCGCCAGGTAGCCAGCTTTTTCCTCATTTTATTCCCACTCGATAGTTGCCGGCGGTTTGGAAGAGATATCGTAGACCACACGGTTGATCTCCGGTATTTCATTGATGATCCGGCTGGAAATTGACTCGAGCAGATCATATGGTAAATGAGCCCAATGCGCCGTCATGGCATCCTCACTGGTCACACAGCGTACAGCTACAGTATTGAGATAAGTCCGCTTGTCACCCATGACCCCTACTGTTCTGATCGGTAATAGCACGGCAAAAGCCTGCCAGAGTTTTTTATAGTAATAACCTGCTTTTTTCACTTCATCCAGGACTATGCGGTCCGCGTTCTGCAGTACCCTGACCCTCTCCGGATTAACTTCACCGATAATACGGATAGCCAGGCCAGGTCCCGGGAAAGGCTGGCGCTGAACGATCTCTTCCGGAACATCCAGTTCACGTCCCAGCTGACGGACCTCGTCCTTAAAGAGCATACGCAGAGGTTCGATCACCTTGAAGTTCATCTTTTTGGGCAGACCTCCGACGTTATGATGGGTCTTGATCTTGACCGCCGTCTTGGCCACTCCGCCCTTGGTCGTGACGACAGCACTTTCGATCACATCAGGATATAAAGTCCCCTGGGCCAGAAATTTATATTGGCCTTTTAGTTTTTTAACTTCGTCTTCAAAGACCCGGATAAATTCGTGGCCGATGACCATGCGCTTTTCTTCAGGATCGGTAACGCCTTTGAGCTTGGCAAAAAATCTTTTGCTGGCATCGACATGGATCAGATTTATTTTGTAATATTTGGTGAACAGTTCCTTGATACGTTCCGGTTCATCTTTACGCATGAAACCCTGGTTGATGAACATACAAGTCACCTGTCCCGGCAAGGCGTGATGGACCAGCGCTGAAACCGTCGTAGAATCAACTCCGCCGCTTAAAGCGATCAGGACTTTCTCTTTGCCGACGGTCTTCTTGATCTTGGCGATCGCAGTATGCACAAAGTTCTGCATGGTCCAGTCGGCTTTACAGCCGCAGATCTTATAGACGAAGTTCTTGATCAGTTCTACGCCTTTGGGGGTATGGACGACTTCCGGATGGAATTGCACGCCGAATAACTTCTTTTTGGGATCACCGACCGCCGCAAAAGGCGTACTATTGGTATGAGCAAGCTTGCGGAAGCCCTTGGGTAGTTTTATCACTGAATCGCCGTGGCTCATCCAGCAGGTCATTTCCAGAAAGATCCCGGCAAAAAGATCGTCGCTGTTATCGATCTGCAGATGGGCTTTGCCATATTCCTGGACCTTGCCCTTTTTAACTTTTCCGCCAAGCACTTCGGCCATGGCCTGCAGACCGTAGCAGATACCCAAGATAGGAATGCCTAAACTAAAGATCTTTTTTACAGGCAAAGGGGCATGTTTGTCGTAAACGCTGGCCGGACCACCGGAGAGAATAATTCCCTTCGGTTTCTTCTTGATTATTTCCTCAGCACTGGAGTCATGCGGGATAACTTCGGAATAGACGTTACATTCACGGATCCGTCTCGCGATCAATTCACTGTACTGCGAGCCGAAATCCAGGATCAAGATCATTTTATTACCTGCTTAACTTTTGTACATACCCAGTTGCTGGGCCTTTTGGTAGACTTTACCTTCGGTCAATAAAGAAGGAGCGATAACTACTTCTACTTTTTGCATTTCTCGGATATTGGCGGCACCCAGGGTACCCATTGAGGTCATAATAGCGCCTTGGAAATTCTGAGACCCGTCATCATAGACAGCCGGACCTCTTAAGATAGATCCCAAAGTACCAATGGTACCTACTTTGATACGAGTTCCGCGAGGAAGAACTGCATTTGGCGTAGCCATGCCCCAATGGAAGCCTCTGCCCGGAGCTTCTTCGGCTTTGGCAAAAGGCGAACCGATCATCACGGCATCCGCACCACAAGCGATAGCTTTACAGACATCTCCGCCCACGGCCATCCCGCCATCAGCTACGATCGCGACATAACGTTTAGTCTTTTTAAAATAATCTTCTCTGGCCGCGGAACAATCAGCAATAGCGGTAGCCATCGGCAGGCCGACACCAAGTACGCCTCTTGAGGTACATGCCGCGCCTGGGCCGATACCAACGAACACGGCTTGCACGCCGGTTTCCATTAACATCAAAGCAACTTCATAGGTAACGCAGTTCCCGACCATTATCGGGATCTTCCTGGATTTGCAGAGCTTAGCCAGGTCGAGTTTATAACCTGAGGTGGAAACATGTTCAGTTGAAACAACCGTAGATTGCACTAAAAAGGCATCCGCTCCGGCCGCTTCAGCGATCTCGGCAAATTTCTCGGCATCCTGGGGAGTACAAGAAACTACGACAGGGACATTGCCCGCTTTCATTTCCTGAATTCTTTTAGTAATAAGCTTCTCTTTGACCGGTTCCTTGTAGATCCTCTGCATCAACTCAACGTATTCCTCTCGGCCGACGCTGGTTATCTTCTCCAGGCTCTTTTCGGCATCATCATAACGGGTCCAGACGCCTTGAATATTCAATACGCCGATACCGCCATGCTGGCCAAATAATACCGCTGTTTTCGGGCTGATCACACCATCCATAGCCGCGCCAAAGATCGGCAGGGCCATCTTGATACCGGCGATCGTCACGGAAATATCAACACAATCCGGATCAAGAGTTTTCAGGGAAGGGACAAGAGCGACCTCGTCCAGGCCATACGCGCGCCTGGTCAATTTGCCACTGCCTATAGCCATATCGTAGTGGGAGCTTGCTTTACCTATTTCGCTGTTCTTTATTGCAGATGAGTTTATCAAAAGTGGGGGGAATTGGCAACCTTCTTCGTTAGCCAGTTTGCCAGTTGCCAGTTGGCCAGTAAGAATTTGTCATTCCCGCGCAGGCATGGGAATTACAGCTTATAAAATACAAAAGGCACGCTTAGCGTGCCCCCTTTGCAGATACCTTTGTGCCTTGATGCCTATGTGCCTTAGTGCCTTCTATCAGTACCCCGTCTCCCAGTTGACCAGGTCCTTGATCTTCGTTCTGGCCGCAGGGATATTCATCCCAAGATAGATAGCTTCCAGGCGGGTAAGTTTATCAGCCGGGCGGAATACATTATCCTGGTTGACCATCCTGGTCAGAAGCCCCGCTTGCTGGGCCGCGGCGAAATAACCATAATCCGGATCACTGGCAGGGATATCCTTAATATTGAGATCATACTTTTCTGTAGGCAGGGAAATGTTCAAGAGCATCACCAACAATTTCAGAGCATCTCTCCGGGCGATCAGTTTACCGCCGCCGCTGGTAGTTAAACTGCTGTCTATCTTACTTAACATCTTCTTAAAATCGTCGGTCAAAATACTGTCATCAGGTTTGAAGTAACCCTGTTCATCGCCATAGATCAGCCCCATATTGGCAGCCAGGCCGACTTCATAAGCTATTGTATTATCTATATCCAGAAAATTCGCCAGCCTCAATACCCTCAAGCGCTCGGTCCTGGTCTTGCCCTTGTCCTGATAGCTAAGCGCTATAGTATTCTTGCCTATCTTGGATAACGGTACCCGCACAGAGAAACTGCCGCCGGTAGCCATCCTGACCGGATTATTATTGACCATGACCTCGGTCACATCTTTGGCCAGACCAGAAACATCAGCGTTGTAATCATAGACGATCTGTTTGTCGCTGGGCGAATATATGGTCAAGCCAGCCTGGGGCACATCGGCGGCAACATCTTCGCCTTCCTGTTCTGCTTTGGGGGTAATGGTCAAAAGCTGTTGGGCGACTTCTTTGGCGGCATTATACTTTTTCTGGGCAAAAAGATCTTTGCCTTTTTGGGTCAAAGTCATGGCCTTGGTACACTTAGCCAGCTCATCGGTCATTTGTTTGTCTTCCGGACTGATCGCCAGAGCCTGCTTATAGGAAACCATGGCAGCATTGTAATCTCCCTTGGCGAACTGTTTGCGGGCATCGTTACGGTAGGTAATAAATTCTTTGGTCAACGCCTCTTCGCTCTGGCGGACCTGATCCTTGGTCTCTTCCTGAACGATCTTGGATACTATGGAGTCGTATTCCTGTTTGTCCTTTGGCAAGGAAGCCTTAACTTCCCGGCCCTGCTCTTTTAAGCTGACCGCTTGCTTGCTAAGCTTGACCTTATCCTGGATAACCGTACTTCGAGGATCTAAAAGCAGCGCCTTCTCATATACAGCAGTCGCATTTTGATAATCACCAGCGGTCAATAGCTGGTCGCCATTTTTCAGCAGGCTGACGATCTCCTGGATCGAAGCCAGTCGGGTCTTTGCTTCCTTGTCGCTATCGTTGATCCGCAGAACGGCCAGGTAATAATTAGCCGCATCTTTATAATTATTTTCCCCATAGGCTATCCGGGCTTCGTTCCGGCTTTCATTAGCATCAAGCACTACCTTTAATTCCTGGGGAACTATCTTGTTGTTAGGGGAATAGGTCAAGGCCTGGCGATATCTGGAAATAGCTTTTTGATATTCGCCTTCTTTAAAGAATTTTCTGGCTTCCAGAGCTCCGGCGCACACTTTGATCTTCTCGATCACAGACCGATCGCCGGGAGTTATCTTAAGAACATTATTATAGTTCAAGATCGCCTGGGCAAATTCACCGCGCACGAAGAAATCCGCGGCGTCCACCTGGTATTTGGTAATATTCTGAGCAGAGCCGTAATAAGAACGGGCTTGAGCATCATTAGGATTCAGCGCTAAAAGGTTCTTACAGGTCGCAACGACCTCTTCATAATTCTTCTCGGCATAGAGGATCCTGGCACTATCGGCATATTTAGCAGCTTTCCTGGCCACTTCCAGTTCCCTAATGATCATGGCATCGTCAGGCTGGATCGCCAATAATTTCTCGTAGGAAAGAACGCTGTCCCGGTAAAGACCTTTAACAAAGAGCGACCTGGCTGTGTTGCGATAGCCGATGATCTTTTTGACGATCTGGATCTCTTGTTCCGTCTCCAGCGCAGACTTCTTGTCCGGGGCTTTATTCTCTTCGGCAAATAAGAGACAGCCGGACAGGGCAAGGATAATGATCGATATTTCAAGCACTTTTTTCATAGAAATACTCCTTGTTATCAAGAATAACTGATTTAAGAAGCATTGTCTAATAGAATTTTTGTAATGGGAGCTCTTCAGGAGATCAGCCCCTGCGAATATTACTATTTAACTCTATAGCGGCGTTTCTGGCCGCCTCGGCAAAATCCTTGCCTTTAGAGGCAAAAATGATGTTGCGGGAAGCGTTAATTATGATCCGGGGGTTGTTCCGGTCCGGGACAGAAGCTTTAAGAACCGCCGGCAAATCCCCTCCCTGGGCACCGATCCCGGGGATCAAAAACCACATATCCAGAGCCATTTTCCTGATCTCGGCCAGTTCGCCAGGATTAGTTGCCCCAGCTACCAGTCCCAGATTATTATTCTTGTTCCAGACTTTCACCTTTTCGATAACAACTGAATACAGAGGAAGCCGGCGCTCTCCCTGGACCACCATCAATTTTTCAAAATCCTCGGCGCCTTTATTAGAGGTCAGACCCAAGACGAAGATCCCTTTATCCTTGTAGTCAAGGAAAGGTTCCAGAGAATCGTAGCCTAATAATGGGTTAACGGTGACCGCATCGGCGCCAAATTCATTGAAAGCTGCCTTGGCGTAGGCTTGGGCAGTATGTCCGATATCCGATCTTTTTACATCCAGGATCACCGGGACCCTGCCGCCGATATAGGCGATAGTTTCCTGTAATGCTTTAAGTCCAGGCAGGCCGTATTGTTCATAGAAAGCGGAATTGGGTTTATAGGCACAGACCAAGTCGATAGTAGCATCGATCAAAGCCTTATTGAATTCCAGAATAGGAGAACTAGCGCCACGTATGGTTTCGGGAATATTTTCGATGATCGGGTCGAGACCTACACATAGCCAGGACCTGTTTTTCTGGGAAACCTCTGCTAACTTAGCAAAAAAACTCAAAGGAGCCCCCAGTTTCGAGCTTATTTCTTGGCCGGTCCGGCAGGTTTCGCGGCAGGCGCCTTGTCTTCCTTCTTGGCGCCGGCAGCAGCCTTGGCACCAGCAGCAGGAGCAGCTCCGGCAGCCGGAGTCGTTGCAGCAGCGCCTGCGGCAGGAGCAGCAGCAGCAGCAGCAGCGGCAACTGGAGCAACCTCTTCTTCTCTAGGACCTTCCAGATGAATTACCATTTGATCAGGAGCGTTGAGGACTTCCACGTTCGCCGGGATCTTTAAACCCTGGCAACGGATACCATCGCCAATTTCCAGCGAAGTAACATCGATCTCGATAAAGTTCGGAATATCCAGGGGTAAACAGCTTACCTCTATCTTGGACATAAGTTCTACCAGCTGTCCGCCCATCTTGATACCGGAAGCTATACCGACAATTTTCAGCGGTACCAGGGTAATGATCTTTTCCTTGACATTGACCTGGCGGAAATCGATATGGATAACCTGCCCGGAAATTGTATCGTATTGGATATCATGGGCTATGGCCATTTCTTCGGCTTGCTTGCTGTCGTTCTTGATCAGTAATTGAAAAATAGTATTTCTACCGGCAATGCTATGTTCAACTTTATATACAAAGTCGCGTAATGGCACTGATAATTTCACGTTTTCCTTCATATGACGCCCGTATAAAATAGCAGGGATCAAGCCGGCGGCCCTTACCTCTTTTGCCTTTGTTTTGCCTGAATCTTGTCTTACTTGTACCTCTAAACTGTTCTTTTCCATGATTGAATTCAACCCTT
>JBAZXJ010000006.1:0-318 GCA_041659865.1 Candidatus Margulisiibacteriota bacterium
GTATCAATAATGATCATTCCTGCTTCGTCTTGCATGATCAGCCCGAAACTGACCAGGTCCTGGTTGATCTGGCGATAACGATTTTTCAGTTCTTCTCTGGAAAAACGAGCAGAATCGTAGACGATCATAAAATCAATATCAGTATTGAAAGTTGATTCTTCGCGGGAGTTGCTGCCATAACTATAAATGGCCAAGTGCTCCAGTTCTTCTGTGCTAAAGTATTTCCTGGTCATGGTTTCCAGTTTGGCCGAGATCAGCCGGCTATACTCCTTTAGCACCAGGGCGATATTGTCGCCTCCCTTTAGCAGAGCTATGGCG
>JBAZXJ010000006.1:366-15610 GCA_041659865.1 Candidatus Margulisiibacteriota bacterium
ATCACTGACATTGACGGCCCGGTCAGCTACAACATCGTTAAAACTGCATATTTTTCGTTCCATACGCTATATATATCGAAGATATTTTCGTTTTATTGCAAAAAGTGTTATTATCCCCCCGCGCGCGCCTGTAGCTCAGTTGGATAGAGCACTGGCCTCCGAAGCCAGGGGTCGGACGTTCAAGTCGTCTCAGGCGCACCAGCCTTCGCTCTTAAGCCTTTGGGTAAAGGCTTAAGAGCTTCGGCTGGCTGGCCAGCCCGGATTATCCCTACATTAATAGACAAGAATCGACCAAAGGCTTTAGAGCGAAGGCTGTCGGCCGAAGCCAAGCGAACAATGAAGCGCTCTCGCTAAAGAAAGGCGAAGGCGGACCGAACAGCATATCCACCAATAGAGCAGAAATCTTCCTGAAATTATTCCCTCCCTCCGGCGATAAGTGAAAGGTGCCCATTGTGCGGCAATGTCTATTCCATATATACGGGGGAGCAATTCATGTTAAAGAAGATCATCACTTATAAATCGCAATCAGATACTGGGGTGGATGCCGGACGGGAAGTAGAAGTTAAGCTTGCGATAGAGATGTTCCAGTACCCGCATCGCTGGTACCCCGAGGACAGACAAAGGGGTGGGGAGAAGATCAAGGCGCTCGGCCCGGAAGCTGTCACCGCATTACTGCGCGCCTTAAGCCGAGGCAACGCCCAGCTTAGTGTTTATCCAGAGACCCTGATCCCGCGGAGCTGTGCCGATGACGCGCTTAACCGGACCTATCTGAACCTGCTGACGGAGATCTTAAGCAACAAGGATTACCCGCTGAACTTAAGAACAAGTGCAGCTGTCCTGATCGGCAGAACCATGTTCCCTGAAGCTGTTACGGTCTTGATAGCAGAACTCAAGGCTGACTACGGCAACGTCCTGGTATTCAAGGCGATCATGAATGCCTTGGTCAATCTGGGCGATACGTCCAGTGCCGAATTAAAGAAGTTGTCGGTATCTTTTGCGGGCTATTCCTGGCAGCTAGCTGAGATAGTCAAGGCTATCGAGATGATCGATGGTTCGGCTGTTGAAAATAGCCTAAAGGGCCAATAAATGTCGTTCGCCAGAAAGATAATCGATAATTCCGACAACCTGCTGCTCTTGCGAGGACTGGCTCAGATACGCCTTCCTATTATCAGGGATTCGATCACCGAGCTGATCAGGAACGCCAAGGATGACCCGGAAAATTATGAGATCATCGTAATGTCAGCCCCGTACACCGAGATACAATTATGGGCTTTGGCCAAGATGCAAAACACAAAGTTCAAAAATAAAACGGCTGCCTTTTTGCGCCTGGCTGAGCGCTCTGCTTTGACGGCAGAAGTAAAGAAGGAGCTCGCTGCTATATTGCTCAAGCTTGGCATTGAACGTTAGGGCCGCCGATAGATAATATTCCTTTTAATACCAGCCCCGACAATATATAATAGCCAAATGCGCAAGCGCGGACTGCTTCAATTCAAGGTCCTGTCCGGACTATTCCTGATGTTGATCTCCCAGTTGGGCTGGATCGCTCCGCTGATCATCCTGCCGCTTGGCCGAAGTTCCCTGGAGAGCAAGGGCCTCATTCTTGCTTTTTGGCTGGTCTTCGGCAATGTGACCTTTAACCTGGGGGCTTTCCTGGTCGGTGCGGAATTGATAAAAAAACTAAGACGGCAGAGATTTAATTTGCATTTTGTCTGGGGGCAGATGCTTTTTCTATACAAGATCGTTCATAAATGGCTGACCAAAAAATATTATATCTTTGCTTACGACCGCGAACAGCATGAAAATTCAAAACGCAAAAGAAAAAAGCCAAAATAAACTGTTGAAAGACAATCAAGCGCATGTTAGCATTTTAGCAATGAGCAATTCGGTCCAAGGTCAACAGGATATTTTCAAGAAGTGTTCCTGCTGTCACCAGAAGTGGCGGACGGAAACAGAGTTCCTGAGCGATCCCGGTGTCCAGTTCGCCGGTTATCAGGAAAATTTTCAGCATATGGATATGGGCTATATTTTATTTAACCACTGCGACTGCGGGACGACGATCGCCTTGCAGGCCGCGCAATTCGGCGACCTCTACCGCGGGCCGATCTTTATCGACAGCTTCTCGCCAAATAATAAATGTCCGGAATACTGTCTGCTCAAGGACGACTGCCTGCATTGCACCGAAGGCCACGAATGCGGGTATGCCAAGAAGATAATTCAGGGCATCGTTAGTTACCCCAAGAAGCAGGCCGAGGAAGCCTTGAGCATCGCCTGCTGAAGGAAGAATACAGAATTCAGAATTCAGTCAGAATATATGAGTACGGCCCCGTCATTGCGAGGAGGCAGCCGACGAAGCAATCTCTCCGAGGGATACCCTTCCGAGATTGCCACGTCGCCCCGATGCGTGGCTCCTCGCAATGACGGGGCGCTCTCTGGTTGACATGCCCCTCTATCCTTGCTAGTTTTTTCCAATGGCAGAAGCTAATGATATAACCTTCATCGTCGTTGATGTGGAGACGACCGGCCTAACGCCGGAGTTGAACGAGATAATCGAGATCAGCCTGGTCAAGATCAAAAAACAAAAGATCGTGGACAAGTATACCAGCCTGATCCATCCGGAAAAACATATTCCCCATTATGTGAGTACGCTCACCGGCATAACCGACAAAATGCTCGTTACCGCGCCAGCATTTACGGATATTGTCGGCAAGATCTTGCCATTTTTCAAAGAAGAGAACGTTGTTTTTGTCGGCCATAATGTGCAGTTCGATTATGATATGCTTAACGCTACCCTGCAGAGGGCCGGCTATTCCAGGCTTTATTGCCCAGTACTGGACACCCAGTTCCTGGCGTCCCTGTTCTTTCCCCGGCTGGCGAGTTATAAGCTGGGCAGTATCGCCAAGGCGATGGGCGTAAAGGCTGACAACCTTCATCGCGCAGAGGATGATGCCCTGATCACCGCCAAGATCCTTTTGAAGTCACTGCAGAAGATCAAGAAATTCCCGCTGGAATTGGTCCAGGAGATCAACAAAATATTGCGCCGCGACCAATCATCCTGGCCGCTTAAGGATACTTTTTATGCCCTGGAACTTGCGGCTGCCGGCAAGACCATGATCAAGCCGCGAGGCTGGGAAGAATTCCTCAAGGGCAAGGAGACCGAGAAAAATAAACGAACGAGATCCGGACAGGCGATCATTTCCGTTGACGAAAAGGAACTTGTTGCCAAACTGGAAGAAGACAAGCTGACCTCGAAAATAATGACCAACTATGAAAGCCGTGATCAGCAAAAGGCCATGCTGGGGATGGTCTGTCAGGCGTTCAATGACGGTAACCATTTGATAGTCGAAGCCGGTACCGGGACGGGGAAGTCGTTGGCCTATCTTTTGCCGGCAGCAGCTTTTGCTGTAAAGAACGGGCGGCCGGTCGTGATCTCGACCAAGACCAAGACCCTGCAGACCCAGCTCCTGGAGCAGGATATCCCGCTGGCGGAAAAGATCCTCAAGATCAACTTTAAGACCGCCCTGATCAAGGGCAGAGAGAACTATATCTGCCTGCGCAAGTTCAACGAGCTGCTGCATGGTGCGGCCAGCATCAAGCTGATACCCTTGCTGGTCTGGCTGTACGCGACCCGGGACGGTGACTTTTCCGAATGCCATAATGACATAACCTGGTCTTTCCGCGATCATTTAAAAGCGCAGACCTCGACCTGCCTTGGGGAACGGTGTCCTTTTAAAAAATACTGTTTTGTTAATGCCGTGCGCAGAGAAGCCGAGGCGGCAGATATCATAATCGTCAACCATTCGCTCTTGTTCATTGATGCCAAGGGCGATAATTTCTTAATGCCGGAATATCAGGAGCTGATCATCGACGAGGCGCATGCTGCAGAAGATGTGGCCACGAGCTGTTATTCGTACCAGGTATCCGGACGCCTGATCAACGAAGCTCTGAATAAACTGCCTTATCAGGTCGGACATCTGGAAGCAGTGCAGATGCTTAGGGAAAGTTGTAAACAGGCTTGCAGTGACTTTGACCGGGTACTGCGCAAATATTTCAAGGCTTTTGAGGCGGAAAAGATCTTGTTCAACGAGGAGATCTGCCAGGGCAAGATCTGGCTGGATATCGTCGCGCAAAAGAACGCCTTGATCGCCCAGTTGCAACAGCTGGTCATGGTCTTAAAACAGTTGGACCTGGACAGGGAAAGTATCAATGCCGATCTGAAGGGGACGATCAACGGACTGGAGATGTATCAGGATGCCCTGTTCTTTGTTTTTGAACCGGAACGTCATTATATTTCCTGGGGCGAGATCAACACCAGGACCAACCCTGCCAACGTTAAGGTAATTTCCAGCCCCAGCGAGATCAGCCGGCTTTTGGACCAGACCTTGTTCACCAAGAAACGCAGCGTGGTCCTGACCTCGGCGACACTGACCGTGAACAACAACTTTGATTATATCGTCCGCCGACTGGGCTTGAATTTGAACAATGAAAGAACGGTCGTGGAAGCCGCCTCAGGGTCCCCTTTTGATTATAAACAGCAAACCTTGCTCTGCATCCCCCGCGACTTGCCGGACCCCCATGAGGAAGCCCAGTTCATTCCGGCGATAGCAGAATATATCAATGAACTGATCAAGGTCACGCAGGGCAAGACCCTAGTGTTGTTCACCTCCTATCGCATGTTGGAAGAGACCTTTTCTCTAGTCGATGCCTTGAATAAACACAAATACCTCCTGCTTTGCCAGGGCAAGAATCTGTCGCGTAATCATGTGCTGGATATCTTCAAGAAGGAAACGAATTCAGTGCTTTTTGGTACAGACAGCTTTTGGGAGGGAGTAGATGTCCCGGGTATTTCCCTTTCCTGTGTGGTGATCGTGAAGATCCCGTTCTTTGTGCCTTCGGACCCGCTGGTCATGGCCAGAACACAGGCGATCAAAGATAACGGCGGGAATGGTTTTTACGAGTATGCTATCCCCCAGGCCGTAGTGAAATTCAAACAGGGCTTTGGCCGGCTGATCCGTAATAAAGACGATAAAGGTGTCGTGGTGATCCTGGATAACCGATTGCTCTTCAAGAGTTACGGCAGTGTGTTCATCCGTTCGCTCCCGGCTTGTGAATATGTTACTGGCCCGCAGGAGGATACTTTGAACAAGATCAGGGAATGGCTGAAATAAACATGAAAGCCGAAGCGATCTCCGTTTCCCAATTGAACAGATACATTAAGGAACTAATGGACGGCGATATGCTTCTGACCAGCATGATCGTTCTGGGCGAAGTCTCCAATGTAAAACATTATAGCGCCGGCAACCAGATCTATTTCACGCTGAAAGACGAGAACAGTCAGGTCAGCTGTGTACTATTTGGCAGTACAATAGCAAGGCTGAAGGTCCAGCCGGCCGATGGCCTGACGGTGATCGTGCACGGCAGGGTGACGGTATATGAGAAGAGGGGGCAATATAGTCTCCAGGTATTTTTCATGGAGCCCCAGGGGATAGGCGCGCTTGCCAGTGCTTTTGAGCTGTTAAAGGAAAAGTTGAAAGCAGAAGGCTTGTTTGATATCGAACGCAAAAAACCGCTGCCCTTCTTGCCGGAAAAGATCGCCGTGGTAACTTCGGCGAGCGGAGCGGTGATCAAAGATATCCTCTCTATCGCTAAGCGCCGTTGTCCTTTGACCGATATAAAATTATTTCCGGCGGTAGTGCAAGGCGCTCTCGCTCCGGACAGCATCGTGGAGCAATTGAAAAAAGCCCAGGCTGAACCTGAGCTGGAAGCTATCATCCTGGCCAGGGGAGGGGGGTCGCTGGAGGACCTTTGGGCCTTTAATGACGAGAGAGTGGCCCGCGCCATAGCCGACTGTCGTCTCCCGGTAGTTTCCGCGGTCGGCCACGAGACCGACTTTACTATCGCTGACCTGGTCGCTGACCTTAGAGCCCCTACGCCTTCAGCCGCGGCCGAGCTCTTGATCCCTAATCTGGAGGAGCTGTTGGCAGGACTAGAGGAGGACTTCAAATACGCGCTAAAACAGAAATACCAGAACGCCCTTCAGCAGTTCGAATATCTCAAGGGACAACTGCAATTGCTCAACCCCAAAGCTATTTTAGAAAGGGGATACAGCATTACGAAAAAAAATGGTAAGATAGTGAAAAATGCTACTGAGATCGCTCCAGGGGACGAGCTGGAGACGGTTTTTGCCATGGGCAGGGTAATCTCGGTGGTTAAAGGGTGAATGAGAAGGTGGGGATGGTCGTTGAGCCTGCCCCGGTCATTGAGCTTGTCGAAATGACCGGAAACGAGATGCATTTCGAGCTTCCGCCCTTCGACAGGCTCAGGGACCGAAGAAGACGAGGGATAATATGTTAAAGGAAAAGATCAAAGAACTCGAAGGGATCGTGCGCAAGCTGGAGTCGCCGGCTGTGGACCTGGATGAATCCTTTGAGGTCTATGAAAAAGGGCAAAAAATGATCCTGGAGCTGGCAGGATATTTTAATGAAACCAGGAAAAAATTAAAGACCAAGGAAATAAAGAATGTATAGACCAGTAAAGGACCTGGGCCAGATAACGAATCTGATCGCGATGAACAAGCCGTTGGCCGCAGCGCTGATCTCGCTGGTCGCCGCCCAGCTGTTGAAGCTGATCACCTATTTTTTTCATACCAGGAAGTGGAACTTTCGCCATTTGGTAACCTCAGGCGGTCTGCCAAGTTCGCATACGTCGATGGTCGCGGCCCTGGCTACAGCGGTCGGGCTGGACAATGGCTGGTCTTCGCCGAACTTCGCTATTTCTTTTGTTTTTTCCTGTATCGTGATGTACGATGCCGCCGGGGTAAGAAGGGCGGCTGGCAAGCAGGCCAGGGTTTTAAACCAGATCATGGTCGACCTGGTGAACAAGAAGAACATCCCGGGGGAAAAGTTAAGTGAATTATTGGGCCATACCCCCTTTGAGGTATTTGCCGGAGCGACCTTGGGCGTTTTGATCGCCTTTTTACTATACTAAACAAAAAGGTTAATTAGCTGATGGCAGAAAAACTGATCATTACCTACCAACTGGCCTGTTCCCCAAAGGAAGCCGTTAAGCTGGCCAAAAGGATAGCTCAGGAACAGACCATCGAAATGCCGGAAGGACTGGTCGCTGACCAGGCCGTCAAGGACAAGATCATCGGCAGGATCAGCAACCTGCGCAATAAAGAAAAGGGCTTGCAGGAGGTAAAGATATCCTATGATCTGGATATCGTTGACCATCAGCTACCGCAGTTACTCAACTTGCTCTATGGCAACATCTCCTTGTTCAATGGCATAAAAATAACTACCGTAAAATTGCCGGATAATTTGCTGGGCCGTTTTCCTGGCCCGCGTTTTGGCGTAGGCGGGATCCGCAAATTGCTCAAAGCCGAGAAAAGACCCTTGATAGCTGCGGCTACCAAGCCCCTGGGCAGTTCGCCCAAACGCCTGGCCGAGCTCTGCGCGCAATTCGCGCTGGGCGGGATAGATATCATCAAGGATGACCATTCTATCGCTGACCAGAAGTTCTGCCGCTTTGCCGAGAGAGTAAAGGCTTGTACTCAAACTATCGCTAAAGCACAAAAACAGACCGGGAAAAAGACCCTGTATTTTCCTAATGTTTCTGCCAGAGCAGAAGACCTGGCCGGTCAGATCGAACTGGCCAGAGAGCTTGGTGCCCAGGGCGTTATCTTGTCTCCCTTTATAATCGGTCTGGACCTGGCCAGAAGTATGATCGACCGTTACGGCAAGGACCTGATCTTCATGGCCCATCCCGCAATGGCCGGAGGCTTGCTGGGCGAAAAGCAAGGGATAGCGCATGAGATACTGCTTGGAACCTTGACCAGAATAGTCGGCTTTGATTCCGTGATCTTCCCGCACTATGGCGGGCGCTTCCCGTTCTCCCGCGATGAATGTCACAGCATCGCTTTATCCTGCCACGAGAAACTGGGCAATCTGCGCACCTCCTTTCCTGTCCCTGCCGGCGGCCTGGACATAAAACATTTGAACAAGGAAACCAAAAGCTACGGTAAGGATGTTATCTTGTTAATGGGCTCGACCTTTTACGCCCGTTCCGCGGACCTTGCTGATAACGTTAAATACGTTATGAAGCAGGTTGGAGCCTAAGCGAATGGCAGAGCTGTCGCAGTCCTTCAAGTTCAAAAAAAATTTTCGCTGGCAGAATATCCCGGTGCGCAAATATAAGACCAGCGGGACACATTTTAAAAATATAGTGCGCCAGACCATACTCCCCGACGACTTTCCGGGTGCTGATTTTTCCCTGCGTTATTTTGAGATAAAAGCCGGCGGTCATTCCAGCCTGGAGCGCCACAAACATCCGCATTTGATCCTGGTGGTAAGGGGCAAAGGCAAGGTCCTGATCGGCTCCGAGATCATTTCCGTAAAGCCGATGGATTGTTTATTGATCGCTTCCCAGGACTGGCATCAGTTCCAACCGGTCGGTAAAGAGCCCCTTGGCTTCTTGTGTTTAGTACACAGCAAGCGCGACAAGCCCCAACTGCCTAGCCCAAAAGACCTTAAGCTTTTACAGAAGAACAAGAAGATAGCGAAAGTTATCAAGCTATGAACGTCTGCCCGATCGTGAGGCCGGTTTCTTTACCTGATGAATATAAAGTGCGTTGGCAGGACCCGGACACGATCAAGAAAATTATCCAGGAATACAAAACTATCGCCGTAGTTGGCATCTCGCCGAAACCTGACCGCGCCAGTTGTCATGTTGCTAACTATTTATTACTGCATGGTTTTACGGTCATTCCGGTAAATCCTCGCGAGACAGAAGTGCTGGGCCAAAAATGTTATCCCTCGCTGGAGGAGATCCCCTTTCCTGTTGGCGTTGTCGATATTTTCCGCCGTCCGGACATGGTCATGCCGATCGTGGAAGCCGCGATCAAGATCAGGGCCAAGGCGGTCTGGATGCAATTTGATGTGATCAATATTGAAGCCGGGGAGTTGGCAGAGAAGAATGGTTTATTGGTCGTGATGGATAAGTGTATCAAGATCGAGCATGGGGATGTGGTGCGGAAGAAGGCCCCTTAAATCCCCCTAAAGGGGGACTTCGAAAAGAAGTAAGACGTAGCATTGTAAGGACCGCAGATCTGCGGTCCTTACGTTTTGCGGGAGGGTTTTAGCGGGAACTACGCTACATCTGAAACAAACATCCTTCCCCCTCTCGGCCAGCCGCATCGGCTAGGCGGAGAGGGGCTAGGGGAGAGGTCTCGTCGCCCGGGCACTTCGACAGGCTCAGTGACCGGGCAAAGCTTTCCTTAATATGCCATACCCTGTAAAATGACCCTATGAAAGCATTCCTCGAATGTATCCCCTGTATCCTTAGGCAGACCGCCGAGGTCGCCAAGATGGTGACCACCGATCCCAAGCTTCAACTGAAGGCCGTGCGCGCGGCGACCAGAATACTGGGCAAAGCCGATCCGGCTAAAATGTCCGCACCTATGCTGACAACGGCTGTCCATAAAGAATTAAAACAGGTCTTAAAGACCAAAGACCTATATAAAAAAGTAAAAGAGATCGAGAATAAAAAGGCCCTGGCGATGTATCCGGAGCTGGAGAAGATCGCGTCCGGTGCCAAAGATAAACTGGACATGGCCGTGCGCCTTGCTATCCTGGGCAACGTTTTGGACTACGGCGCGATCTTGCGCTTTGACCTGCCAGCTCTGCTTAAAAAGATAAAGACCCTCAAGTTCGGCAAATACGATCTGGAGAAGTTCCGCAGGGCCTTGATCTCGAAAAAGAAAATATTATATATAGGCGATAATGCCGGAGAGATAGTGTTCGACAAGCTCCTAATCCGTGAATTGCAGTCGAGAGACTGTGAGGTCGTTTATGCCGTGAAGAACGAGCCGATCTTAAATGATATAACAATGGCTGACGCCAAGAGCGTCGGGATGCTAAAATTAACCAAGGTGATCGAGAGCGGCTCGACCACGCCTGGGACTTTGATGAGTGAGTTCAGCGCTGAGATGAAAAAAGCTTACCGCTGGGCGGACCTGATCATCGCCAAGGGGCAGGGGAATCTGGAAACCTGCGATAATTGGGACAAGCCGGTATTCTTTTTATTGAAAATGAAATGTCCGTATCTGGCGGATAGAATTAAAGTTAAAACAGGAGACTTGATGTTGTGGCAAAGATGATCAACGGCAAGATAATTATCCTGATATTGTTACTGGCTTGCTCGGCTGTTACTTTTGCCGAGGAAGAGATCGAAGCAACCAAAATAAAGCTGGCCGAGGTTCAGAACGAACTGAACATCAAAAAGAACAAGCTGTATTATATCCGCAAGGAAGAAGCCCGCGTTCTGGACAAGCTGGGCAAGATCAAACAGGACCTGCGCTATGCCAAGAACAACCTGCGCCATGCTAACGACCGCAAACAGATCCACGAGACCCATTTAAAAAAACTGGAAAAAGATCTGAACGTCGAGGAAGAGAACCTGGGCAAAGAGCTGGCGCTATTCCGGCAAAGGATCCTGGATATCAACAAAAGCCAGAATCTGGGCTACCTGGAACTGTTCTTTTCTTCTGCGTCCTTAAGTGACTTTATCAACCAGGCATATTTCTTCGACCGAGTGATCATGAAAGACGTTGATATCATCAGAAAACTACGTACGCGCAAGGACCGGATCAGCCAGACCAAGGAATATATCGCTGATAAAGTTCAAGAGATCGGCAAGCTGGCCCAGGAGATCGAACAGCAAAAACAAAAGATCCAAAGCGATGCCGAACAGGAGAACAAGGTCTACGATACGATCTATCAGCAGAGACTGGTCTTCGAAAAAGAAGTTGAAGAGCTGGAGCGGAATTCCCAGGAGATCGAGACCTTATTACAAAGGATCATCGCTCAAAAAAGAGGAGTTAAGCTGAAAGGGTCGGGCCGTTTTGCCTGGCCATTGGAGCCGAAGGATTACTATATTTCTTCAAGCTACGGCTACCGGCGTCATCCGATCTTTCGCATCATCCGTTTCCATAGCGGGCTGGACATGGCCTCCCGGCGCGGGGTGCCGATCAAGTCCGCGGACAGCGGGGAAGTGATCTTCGAAGGCTGGTGGGGTGGTTACGGACGCGCGGTCATTGTTGATCACGGCAATAACTTTTCGACGGTCTATGCCCATATGTCCTCGATCCAGGTCAAGAAAGGCCAGGTCGTTAACCGGGGAGACGTGATCGGCCTGGTCGGTAGTACGGGATATTCAACCGGACCCCATTTGCATTTCGAGATCAGAAAAGACGGGAAGACGGCGAATCCGTTAACGTACTTGCCTAAGCGGTAGGGGATTGCGCAGGAAGGCCCCCTAAATCCCCCTAAAGGGGGACTTCGGATAAGGCCGAGACTTGGCATTATGGCGAGCATCCCGTCATTGCGAGGAGGCATCCGACGAAGCAATCTCTCGCTAGAAGGGCGCTTGTCGAAAAGGCACCTTGCCTGGCGAGATGGCTACTGTTTAACGGATGCTATATAATGTATTATTATGATCTAAAAAATGACAAAATAAGCAAGGAACAAAAAATGAAACGCAAAATATTCTTACTCGCCTGCTTAACAACTCTATTTTTGAGCGTCCCAGCTTTGGCCCAGAACAATGAAGAGGTAAATTTCAATGTTTTGCTGGAAACTTTTGGGGCGATCAAGGGTCAGTATGTCGAACATGTTACCGAGAACCGTAAACTGGTCTATGGCGCGATCAGAGGGATGTTGGAAACGCTGGGCGATCCCTATAGCCGCTTTATGGAGCCGACGGACAATTCCGAAATGAAGACGCGGTTAGATGGAGAATTCTTCGGTATCGGTATCCAGATCGGCATCAAGGACAACTTCTTAATTGTGATCTCGCCGATCGAAGATACACCTGCTTTTAAGGCTGGACTGAAGGCCAAGGACCAGATCGTGCGGATCGACGGTAAAAATACCAAAGGCATTTCGCTTTCCGAAGCCGTAAGCAAGATCAGAGGGCCGAAAGGAAGCCCGGTCGTCCTGGGCATCAACCGTCCTACGTTGACGCCGGCCAAGGAATTTAATATTACGGTCAACAGGGATGTGATCAAGCTGAAAAGCATGACCGGAACAGAGGTGGTCACGAAAAATATCGGTTATACCCGGCTGACGACTTTTGAAAGCAAGCAGATGATGGAAGAGATGACGGTCGCGTTAAAGAAACTGGAAAAGGAGAATATCAAAGGGTTGATCATGGACGTGCGCGATAACGGCGGCGGGTTGCTGCAGAACGCTATTTTGGCTTCCAGCGTCTTTCTGGATAATGGACAGGATATCGTTCACACCAAAGCCAGGGACGGCATCGTTGATACCAAATCAGCGGTCAATGTCCAGCTCAAGTTCAAAAAACCCCTGATCGTCCTGGTGAACGGGAATAGCGCCAGCGCCTCGGAGATATTTGCCGGAGCGATCATGGACAACGGACGTGGGATAACCATGGGCAGTAAGACCTTCGGCAAGGCTTCGGTCCAGAACGTGAAAGAATTAAGGGATGGCTTCGCGGTCCTGATCACCATCGCCAAGTATACGACCCCGAAATTTACTGACATAACCAAGATAGGCATCAAGCCTGATATCGAAGTGAAGGTCCCGACGAAGAACCTGGAAATGATCAGCAGTGCGAATTACGTTTACGACAAGAAAGACGACTATACTTTACAGCAAGCGATCAAGACCATGCAGGACCTGATAAAATGAAGAAGGAACAGAAGCTATATGTCCTGATCGGCGCGGTCTGTCTGGCCGCGGTCATCTTTGGCTTGTATCGGAGCAGTCTGCCAAATAACCATAAGCGATCAGACGAGGCCAAGATCGCCATCATCCTTGATGATGTCGGCGAGGACAAGGAAGCCGTGGGGGAGCTGACCAGCCTGCCTTATCCGCTTACTTTTAGCGTGATCCCCGGGGGAACTTATTCTTACGAACTTTCCCAGGAGATCTGGTCCGCGGAGAAAGAGGTCATGCTGCATATGCCGATGGAGGCCGAGAATAAAAAGTTGTCCGAAGGATTTGCCGTCAAGCTGGACAAGAAGATGAGTGCCGGCGAGATCAAAAAGAACCTGGACCAGGCCCTGCGCGAGATCGCTTTTGCTTCAGGGGTGAATAATCACGCGGGGTCGGCTTTTTTGGCCAGCAAGCCGGCGCTGGAAAAATTAATGCCGTATCTGGCGCAGAAAAAACTATATTTTGTCAGCAGCGGGACCAGCAAAAAAGACAGCTCAAAGCTGATCGCAAATAAGTACAGGGTGCCCTTTGCCGCGCGGACGATCTTTCTGGACTATAAAGCAGGAGAAGATTACATGCGCCGGCAGATCAAGGAATTAAAGAAAGCGGCGCAAGCGAACCGTACGGCCATAGGGATCTGTCACATCACCAGGCCGGATACGATAAAAGTCCTTAAGGAAACACTGCCCTTGATCGAAGATGAGGATACCAAGCTGGTCTTTGTTTCAGAAGTAGTAAAATAGACTAGGCAGTTTTTGCGATCGCCTGATTCAAGTCCTTCAGTACCACGTCCACGTCCAGACCATGTACGGTCAATCCGTCTTCAATAGATTCCCCAGCCGCAGCGAAACAGCCGATGCAACCCAGATCATATTTTTGGAAGACCGGGATAGTCTCCGGATATTTTTGGATTATTGTTGTAATGGACATATCTTTTGTGATCATTGTTAAAACACCTCCAAACGAGAGTATAGCTTAAAGGCCGGGATTTTGGGAGAGTGAAAATTCTTGTATAAAATCCCTGGAGATGGGTATATAATATAAAGAAAAGAATTCAGGATACAGAATTCGGTCAGAATAGGTGCGTTAGGCACTAAGACACAGAGGCACAAAGGAAAATGTAAATGAGATCAGGGAAGATCAGCGCCTCATTGATCTGTTTGACAGTCTCCCTCATCATGGGCCTGTCCAGCCAACAGCTGCTGGCGCAGGTGCATAACCCGTTGAGTTCCGGTGTCCCAGCCGTGATGACTTCCACCCTGAATAACGCAACCGATATTGAAGCAGAGATCTGCTATGTGGAAGGGCTGGTCGCTATCCAGAAAGCCTCTTCCGGCAATTGGGAGCCTGTGGTCTGGATCGAAGGGGTAAGCCATATCAAGCTTAATGTCGGCGACTCTATCAAGACCAGCTTGAAGTCGAAGGCGGAATTGAAATTTACTAATGGCAATACCGTGCGCCTGGCTGAACAGAGCGTTCTGCTGGTCAAAGAGGCGAGAGAAGATAAAGCCAACAAGAAGCAGAATACGGTGCTCAAATTATTGGACGGCAAGATCTGGAATAAAGTTATC
Source organism: Candidatus Margulisiibacteriota bacterium (assembly GCA_041659865.1). Lineage (GTDB taxonomy): Bacteria > Margulisbacteria > JBAZXJ01 > JBAZXJ01 > JBAZXJ01 > JBAZXJ01. Next base: position 14,672 of record JBAZXJ010000006.1, read on the forward strand.
AAGGAGCTGGTCAACAAGGACTTAAATAAAGACAAGCAGTTAATGATCGCTTACCAGGTCGAAACACCTGTCGCTGTTGCCGCTGTAAAGGGTACGGCTTTCGAGATCAGTTTTGGTGCTAATGCCAGCGAGGTCCGTGTGTTCGAAGGCCTGGTCCAGGCGTCCAATCCCTTGGGCGTTATGCAGGTACCCGCCAATAGCTTTTCATTCATAACGAATACGCTGCCGCCTTCACCGCCCTTGCCTATGCCTCCGGGCAGTGACCAGGAATGGAACTGGCAGAGGGAGCAGCGCAGAGATGAAGGTCAGCAGCAACCCCAACCCAGCGGATTGAGCATTCCTGTCCTTCCGGTCGCAGCGGCTATCGTGCCGATGATCGTCCCCTTTGAGCAGAAGGAGCCTACCCCGGAAGTCAAAGAAGCGTTGATAAAAGAAACACAGGATGACATGGCGAAAGACCATAAGTCACCATTTCTGGCCGGTATCATGAGCTTGCTCGTCCCGGGCTGGGGCGAGTTCTATGCCGAACAAGGCTGGCGGGGCTTGCTGATCGGTCTGGTGGAAACGGGCTGCCTCGCCGTCGCTTTGGACGGCAAGGATAAGTCGGAAAAATACTATCAGCAGGCTCAGTACTATAATAATAATTATGACAACGCCAACTATAATACATATTATAACAAGGCCAAGGATGCCTATAACCAGAACCAGACGTTCATCAAGGCCGCCGCGCTCGTTGCCGTGCTTGGCGCCTGGGATTCCTTTAAGGAGGCAGAGATCCATAACGAACGGCTGGAGAAGGATGCCAAGTCCAAAGGCAAAATGAGCTGGGAGATCGGACCGGATGCTACTTTTAGAGCCAGTTACAGCAAGGACTTTTAGTTGGTGATCATGATGAAAATGAAAAAAATATTTGCTTTAAGCGTACTGATAATACTGGCA
>JBAZXJ010000007.1:0-1904 GCA_041659865.1 Candidatus Margulisiibacteriota bacterium
CTGGAGAGGATGGACCAGCGCTATGTACTGATAGTCAGCATGGAAATAGTCCCGCACGTCTGCTGAACTTGATCGTTAGATAAGGAATAAACGGATGAAGGTCCTCCTGGCCGGTGCTGATGGCATGCTTGGTTCTGCTTTTCTGGAATTGCTCAAGAGCAAGGGAGTGGACGTCACTCCTTTATATTACCCCGACTTCGATTACGCTGACCTGCAGTCTGCGGAACGTAAACTGCAAGGACTTAGCTTTGATGTATTAATAAACTGTACTGCTTATACCCAGGTCGATGCCAGCGAGACCAACAGGGAAGTCGCTTTTCTGGTCAATGCCCTTGGTCCGGAAATGCTGGCCAAGGTCAGCAGACAAAAGAATGCCTTATTGGTGCATTTCAGTACGGATTATGTTTTCAACGGCCAGAAGACGGAGCCGTATTATGAAGATGACCTGCCTGATCCGGTCAGTGTTTATGGCGAGAGCAAACTGGCAGGTGAAGAAGCGGTCAGCCAATATAATCCAAAACACCTGATCATCAGGACCTCCTGGCTTTACGGCTCCAATGGTCAGCATTTCATTGCCAAGATGCTAAAACTCGCTGAAACTAAACAGGAACTGAAAATAGTGGCAGATCAGGTCGGCGGGCCTACCTATACCAGAGACCTGGCCGAAAAGTCCTGGGAGGCCATCAATGTTGGCTTGAAGGGCATAGTACATATCACCAATCAGGGCTATTGCAGCTGGGCGGATCTGGCAGAAAAGATATTTACTTTAAGGGGTTTAAAGGTTATCGTTAACAGGTGCCCATCTACTGACTATCCAACCCCTGCCGCCAGGCCGATGAACTCCCGCCTGGCCAATGCTCGTCTGGTTAAAACCGGCATGCCGTTGTTGAGAGGTTGGGAAGAAGCGGTAGCGGAGTATTTGGGGGAGGATAGATAGCAGAGAAACCTCCGTCATTGCGAGGAGTCCCGCATCGGGGCGACGTGGCAATCTCTATTAGTATTGCCTGCTGATATTGCTTCGTCGGATGCCTCCTCGCAATGAAGGATGGTTCGATAATTTGCGATGGATTCCCGCTTTCGCGGGAATGACAAAACATACAAGGAGAACTCTCATGTCCAAATTCCTGGTTACCGGCGGTGCCGGCTTCATCGGTTCCCACATTGTTGATGCTCTGGTCAAAGAAGGCCATAAAGTAGTTGTATTTGATGACTTAAGCACAGGCTTTAAGCGCAATATCAATCCCGAAGCTTCTTTCATCGAGGCCAGTGTCCGTGATAGCGGCAAGATCAAGGAAGTCTTTGCTAAAGAGCAAATAGAATACGTTGTCCATCTTGCTGCCCAGATCGATGTGCGAAAATCAACTGATGACCCGGTCTATGATGCCGAAACTAATATCCTCGGGGCATTGAATATCGTTAAAACGGCCGTGGAAAGTAATGTGAAAAAGTTCATCTATATCTCCACCGGAGGTGCTCTTTATGGTGAACCTAAATATCTCCCAGCAGATGAAGGCCATCCGATCCATCCCTTATGCCCATACGGTATATCCAAGTACACTTTGGAACATTACCTGTATTATTATGCTTGGGAAAAGAAGTTAAATTACACGGTCCTGCGTTTACCCAACGTCTATGGGCCGCGCCAGAACCCTGAGGGTGAAGCAGGGGTTGTCGCTATTTTTATTAATGCGCTTTTAGCAGGGAAGACCCCGATCCTTTTTGGTTTTGGGAAAGCTACTCGTGATTATGTTTACGTTGGCGATGTGGTCCGGGCCGTAATTTCAGCTATTACCAAAGGTGATGGCGAGACGATAAATCTGGGCTGGGGCAAAGAGGTTTCTGTGCAGATGATCCTTGATACGATCTGTAAGGATATGAACTTAGACATTACGCCGAACTACGCA
>JBAZXJ010000007.1:1914-15187 GCA_041659865.1 Candidatus Margulisiibacteriota bacterium
AAGAGCAGGCGAGATCCAGGCCATTTGTCTGCAAGCGGATAAGGCTAAAAAACTGCTTGATTGGGAACCCAAGATGCCTTTGGCTGAAGGGATACACAATACCGTAGAATGGATAAAAGCCAAAAAATAATGAAGACGTATTTTCGGGTCTTAAGCTATCTGCGCAAATATTGGCCCTATTTGATCGGGGTTTTGATCTGTGTTGCGGTATACACAGCCAGTACTCTTCTGATGATGCCTCTGGTACGAAATATTACCAGTTCGGTTGGTTCCGGTTCCATCAGCCACTTTCAAAACTGGATCGTCGACGCGGTATTGTTATTTTTATTCCTAAGCCTGGCCAAGTACGGCCAAAACTACTGGATGGCGTTAGTCGGCTACAGGATGCTGATGGACCTGCGTATCCAGATCTTTAAGAACCTCCAACAGCTCTCTATGGACTTTTACGCCAATTGGCGGGTAGGAGAGCTGATCTCCCGGACAACAAATGATACGACCCTGGTGCAAAATACGATAGTTGATGTCTTGGCCAAGCTATTGCCTAATTTCCTTACTGCTACAGGAGTTCTGATCTATTTATTCAGGATCAACGCTAAATATACATTGGCAGTGATCATTATCATTCCGGTCTACGCCTTGTTCGTCGGCAAGATCGGCGGCTGGCTGCGTAACTTAAGTATGAGGAGCAGGGAAAAGCTGGCAGATATCATTGTGATACTTCAGGAAACTCTCTCCAATATCAGGCTGGTCAAGGCTTTTACCAATGAAAGATATGAGATAAAAAAATATACCGTGGAGAATACCAAGAATCTTCGGCTGGAGATCCAGCAGGTCAGGATCAGTGAATTGCGCGATCCGGTCATGAGCTTCCTCAATGTGCTGATCGTTATCTTTGTTTTTTGGCTTGGCGGTCAGGAAGTGATCAATGGGACGTTGACCTATGACCGGCTGGCGGAATTTCTGACCGGTATCGCACTGCTTCCCGGACCGATCTTGGCCATCGGGCAGGTCTATATCAATATCCAGCAATCCATGGTCGGCGCGGAAAGGTTCTTTGAACTGATCGATATGAAGCCTTCGGTCAAGGAGAAAAAGAATGCCGTGAAACTGCAGAACATAAGCGGTCATGTAAAGTTCGAGAATTTATCGTTCGCTTATCCGCAAAGCGAGGAGATCCTGAAAAATATAGAACTTGATGTGGAGCCTGGACAGCTAGTCGCCATCGTTGGTCGCAGCGGGGCGGGCAAAACGACTTTAGTGAACATGCTGCCCAGATTCTATGATCCTACATCCGGCAGGATCTTGCTGGACGGCTATGACATCAAGGATCTGGCCTTCTCCTCATTGCGTAACTGTATCGGTATCGTCACCCAGGAGAACATGCTTTTTAATGGCACTATCAAAGAGAATATCGCTTATGGCAATATGTCAGCCAGCGAGGAGCAGTTGATCGAAGCGGCCAAGGTCGCCAACGCCCATCAATTTATTTCATTGTTCCCCGACGGCTATGATACCTTTGTCGGGGATAGGGGCGTCCGGCTTTCCGGTGGACAACAGCAAAGACTTTCTATCGCCAGGGCGGTCTTGCGCGACCCCAGGATCCTTATTTTAGATGAAGCTACTTCTTCGCTGGATTCGGAGTCCGAAAAGCTGGTCCAGGAAGCGTTGGAAAGACTGATGAAGAGCCGAACTACCTTTGTCATTGCACATAGGCTCTCAACAGTTCTGCACGCTAACAAGATCATTGTTCTGGAAGACGGCCGGATCGTTGAGTCTGGGACCCATAGCGAGCTTATTGCTCATGCTGGTACCTATAAAACTTTATATGATATGCAGTTCAAGGTGTAAACTATGCCGGAAACAATACTATTCATCAGTAACGGCCATGGCGAAGATCTGATCGCCTCGGAGATCATTAAACAGATACGTCTGGCCGGAAGTCCCATCCCGACCTTATCTGCTTTACCTCTGGTCGGCAGTGGGCGAGCCTTTAGCGAGAATAACATCCCGATCTTATATCCAGGGAGGGACCTGCCTTCCGGCGGATTTGTGATGACCGCCAAGGAACTTTGGGCAGATCTCAAAGCTGGCTGGTTGAAGCTTACCTGGCAGCAGTGGAAAGCCCTTTGGAAGATCCGCCGTCAGGTCCAGACCGTAGTTGCTATCGGTGATACCTATCCATTATTACTTTCCTTGCTTTTTACTTCGAGCCGCAAGATCTTTTTGTCCGCTGCCAAGTCCAGTTATGTCGGTGACCATAATAACTTGGAACTACGCATCACGCGGCGTTATATCGACCTGGTCTTTACCAGGGACCAGTTCACCTCAGACTATCTTCATAAATACGGCATCCATAGTACCTGGGTCGGTAATGTCATGATGGATTGCCTGAAAATAACCGGAGAAACATATAATATCGAACCCAACGACCTGGTGATCGGTATTCTGCCCGGCAGCCGCAAGGAAGCCTATGCCAATCTGGAATTGATCAACAAAGTACTGGTCGAATTACGCAAAAGGCTGGCCAGGGACAAGGTTTTCTTCCTTGTAGCAGTTGCTTCATCTCTGGATAGGGCACAAGTAGACAGGATACTTCAGCATAGCGAAGATGTTATCCTTGCTGATAATTTGGGAGATGTCATAAATAACAGCAAGGTGATCATCGGCCTGGCTGGTACTGCCAATGAGCAGGCTATCGGCTTAGGCAAACCAGTGGTCGCCTTTCCTGCCAGCGGGCCGCAGACCAGCCATTACCGCTTCCGCCTGCAGAACAGGCTCTTGGGAGGAGCAGTACATCTGCTGGACGAATTTGACCCGAGGAAAGCCTCTGATGCGGTCCTGTCTTTACTGGTCGACAAACGCAAGCGAGAGGAAGTGGCCAAAACCGGCAGTGAACGCATGGGGCCGCCCGGGGCCGCAAAGAAAATTGCTGAGATAATCCTCTCTGAGATCTGGGATCAGGCATGAGCGCTGAACTGGCCGGGAAGGTCCAAGCTTTAAGGGACGAGCTGGACAGGCATAATTATCTTTACTATGTTTTAGACAAGCCTCAACTAAGTGATACCGAATACGACAAGCTCTTCCTTCAGCTTCAGGAGATCGAGGAACAACATCCCTCTTTAGTTACTGCCGATAGTCCTACTCAACGGGTAGGCGCCAAACCGTCAGGACGCTTCGCTGAACTCAAACACAAAACCCCGATGTTAAGCCTGGGGAATGTCTTTTCTCAGGAAGGATTTCACGCCTTTTGGGAGAGGGTGCAAAAAGGGCTTGAGCAGGAAAAGATCGAAGGCGGGATGGTCATAGAACCAAAGATCGATGGGCTTTCTATTTCGCTGGTCTATGAAAATGGTATCTTCGTCCGCGGTGCCACCCGGGGGGATGGTATTGCCGGAGAAGATGTTACGGCCAACCTTCGTACAGTACGTAGTTTGCCGCTAAAATTAGCCAAAGCGATCGACCTAGAGGTTAGGGGGGAGATCTACCTTAAACGCTCGGAATTTGCCAAACAAAGCGGTTTTGCGAACTGCCGAAATGCGGCTGCAGGTTCCCTTCGCCAGCTTGACCCCAGGATCACAGCACAAAGGAAGCTGGACCTGCTGGTGTACGCCGGGATCACTTCTGATGGCCCCCAGACCGAGTACGAGATGATGGAATTTCTGCGCGAACTCTATCTACCTGTAGTGGAATTCAGCCAAGGTGATGAACCAGGTGATGTTTATCAGCAGGTCGAAAAGTGGGAGAAAAGGCGTTCTGGCCTGGACTATGACATCGACGGGATAGTAGTGAAGCTTAACCGTTATGACCTGCAGGAAAAGCTGGCCTTTACCTCCCGTAGTCCGCGTTTTGCCACAGCTTACAAATTTACCCCTGAACAGGCAGAGACAGTAATTGAGGAGATAATCGTGCAGGTGGGCCGAACAGGGGTGCTGACTCCGGTAGCCAAACTCAAGCCGGTCGATCTGGCCGGAGTTACCGTCAGCCGGGCAACCCTGCATAATCTTGATGACATCCGGCGTAAGGATGTGCGTGCTGGTGATACGGTCATCGTCCAAAGGGCAGGGGAAGTGATCCCTGAAGTGGTCAGCCTGGTTTCCACCGGTCTGGGGCATGAACAAAGAGCCCAATTCAATATGCCCAGAAATTGTCCGGAATGTGGTTCCCCGGTAGTGAAGGTTGAAGATGAAGCTGCTCACCGGTGTCTGGGGATAAGTTGTCCGGCCCAGCTTAAGGGCCAGTTAGAACATTTTGCCGGCCGCCACGCTGCGGACATCACCGGACTGGGCTCGGTCATGGTCGATCAACTGGTAGAAAAAGGATTGGTTAAGGATCTGGCGGATATCTATTACCTGGGAGAACATGACTTGTTGGACCTGGAAAGACTTGGGAAAAAGTCCGTGAGCAATCTCCTGGCCGGTATCAACAAGAGCAAAAGCCGTCCCTGGTCAGCTCTGCTTTTCGCCCTTGGCATAAGATTTGTAGGAGAATACACCGCTGAGTTATTGGCTGGAAAATACCACGCTGTAGACGACCTGATCAAAGCCGAAGAAGAAGAACTTACCGAGCTGCCGGGCATTGGACCGCGGATCGCCCAGAGCGTGTACCTGACCTGCCGAGACCCAAAGTTCATGAAGATCGTGGAGAAGCTAAAACAGGCAGGGGTCGTATTAGAAATTGCGGATCTCGGATTGCGGATTGCGGATTTATCTGAACATTCCGCACTCCTAACTACGCATTCCGCATCGAACACAACATTAATGGGTAAAAAATTCGTCATTACCGGAACATTGCCGACCCTTAGCCGTGAGGAAGCCGAAGCCCTGATCAAACAAGCAGGTGGCAGGGTGACTGGCTCGGTCAGCAAAAGTACTGATTACCTACTTCTTGGGGGCGAACCTGGCTCAAAATATGACAAAGCTTTAGCCTTGGGGGTTAAGATAATTAGTGAAGATGAATTTAGAAAACTACTTGCATAACTAGCCCCGACCAATAACCAAGGCCCTCACGGCCACCACTCTTTGATTATTCCGCAATTTATGGCGAGTTAAAACCTCCTCGATCTGTTTGTAATTACCTCTTTTTCCAGTAGTTATTTGAGCTGGAGCACACTGGCACAAAATTCCCTTAGTGTTGCTCCATGAAGGAGGTGTCTTAACATGAAGAAGCCGCAGATCCTTGTCGTTGATGACCATAGCGCGGTCAGGGCCGCTATTGAATTGATCCTGGAAGATGACTACCAGATAGTGCAGGCCGTAGATGCCGAGGAAGGGTGGAGGGTCTTGCATTCCAAACAGCTGGCCCTGGTGATCACCGATCATTCCATGCCCGGAAGGATGAACGGGTTAGATATGGCGGTTAAGCTTCAGCAGGAGCACAGCCTTGTCCCATTGATCCTGATGTCCGCTGAAGATGATGTTGCGGACCTGGCCAGGTCCTATGGCATCGCTGATTTTCTGCCCAAACCTTTTGATATCGAGACTTTGCAGGCTAAGGTCAAGGACAAGATCGGGGCAGGAGCATGTGCAAAAAACATCCATTAGGAAAAAAGATCAAACGACATAGAAAGAAAAAAAAACTATCCCAGCGTATTCTGGCCAAAACCCTCTGCCTAAGCCGGCCGCATCTGGTCAATATTGAGAATGGCAAACGCCATCCTTCCATGGAAACTCTGTATAGATTGGCTGAAATCCTTGAAGTTCAGGTAGGAGAATTGATCTAGTATGCCTAATGATATTTTGGTTGTCCGTGAAAATATTGCCGCCAAGCTCTGGCATATTCGTGGCAAGAAAGTACTGCTGGACTACGATCTGGCCGTATTGTATGGCGTGCCAACAAAAGCATTAAAGCAAGCTGCCAGAAGGAATCTCAATCGTTTTCCTATTGATTTCATGTTCCAATTGTCCCAAAAAGAAACAGATTATTTAAGGTCACAAATTGTGACCTTAAAGAGAGGACAGCATATTAAGTATAAGCCTTATGCTTTCACGGAGCTTGGGGTGGCAATGCTTTCAAGCGTATTGCACAGTGAAAGAGCGATCAAGGTAAACATTGAGATCATGCGTACGTTTGCCGAGATCAGAGAATTCTTAAGCACTCATAAAGACTTAGCTGAAAAGCTCGAAGAGTTAGAGCAAAAGTATGATGGACAGTTCCGAGTGGTTTTTGATGCGATAAAAAATATGCTGCAAACTCGCAAAAAGAGTAAAAGTATTATTGGATTTAGACCAAATACACAATAAATAATGGATATAAGCAGAAATTGGCCCGTTTATCTTTTTGTTTGACAGCAAGCCCTAAACCCTATAAAATCCAGAAACTCAATAACGGGTCTTATTACATCAAGGAGGATATATATGTTCAAGAAAAGCCTTATTTTAATTAGCCTCGTTCTGATCTCTTCCCTATTATTTCTTACTGGCTGCGGTAAAGGTTTAAGTACCGGACCGAAGAAAGTTACGATGTGGATAATGCCTAACAGCCAGGAACCTGAAAAGGACCTTACTGCTGTTCTGGAGCCTTTTACCAAAGCCAATCCAAATATTCAAGTTGAGATCGTTTCCCTGGACTGGGGTTCTGCCTGGCAGAAGATAACTGCCGCGGCTACTTCAGGAACTGGTCCGGATATCGTTCAGCTTGGTTCTACCTGGGTCGGTATGGTCTCTTCGATGGAAGCCTTAAGCGATCTTAAGGATAATGTGAACAAGGTTGGCGGCAAGGATATTTTCGTGCCATTAGCCTGGGAGACCTCTGGATTGGTCAGTTCTAATAAAGTAACTGCTGTTCCCTGGATAGTTGATGCCAGAGCTATGTTCTACCGTACTGATGTTTTTAAGAAGCTAGGCTTAGGCGTTAAGGACTTAGACACCTGGGAGTCCTTTGAGCTGGCTTTGGAAAAGATCAAGAAAGCCAATTTGACCATCAACGGCATTAAAGTAGACCCTCTAGGTATAACGGGTAAGAACGATTGGAATATTGTCCATAATCTAGCTCCCTGGATCTGGTCTGGCGGGGGAAATTTCTTTACTGATGATTATAAAAAGGGTAATTTGGCCAAGTCAGATGCGGCCAAAGGGGTAGCTTTTTATATAGGCTTGACCAAGAAGGGTTATGTACCTTTATCCTGCCTGGAAAAGAATTCCTATCAAATTAGCAGTGAGTTCTCTAATGGCTCTTATGCTGTCTATTTTGACGGCCCATACGCTTTGAAAACGTTAACGACTCCTTCTGCCCGCGGTGGTACGGCTGATCTGCCAGTAGCCAAGAATTTTGGTGTTGCACCTTATCCTCAAGGGCCCAAAGGGCGGTTCACCTATGGTGGGGGCAGTACCTTATCGCTGTTCAAATATAGCCAGAATAAAGAAGCTGCCTGGAAGGTAATTGAATACCTAACGACAGATCCTGCAGCCCAGATCGCTTATGCCAAAGTTACCGGGTTCCTGCCGGCTACCAGGAAAGCGTTTGAGGATCCATATTTCACCAGCGATCCGCAACGCAAGGTTTTCTCTGAATCAGTGAACTTTGCCAAGAATTACCCCTGTATAAGTTATTGGGGTGCGTTGGAGATGACAACTTTACCAAGAAGATTTGGGCTGATGTGGAGTGAAGCCATGTCTAACGTGCAAAAATTTGGCTACAAAGAAGTCTTGTCAAATATGGAAACGGCAGACAAAGAAATAGATTCAGTCTTAGGTCAATAATAAACAAATAGGTAACTTCCCCAGGGAAGTTACGTACAGGTAAAAGGCCATCTGAAATGAGGTGAATAATGTTCACCTCATTTTTAAAACTATGAGACGCAACTACATAGCCGAAGCCAAGAAATATAAAGTAGCCTATGCGTTCATCGCACCTGCTTTTGTTGGCATGCTCCTGCTTCATTTCCTCCCGCTGGTCCAGGGCATTTATATGTCCTTCCTGAAATTGAACCAATTTACGCTTTTTGCTTATTTGGGCGCGCCATACGTCGGTTTGAGGAATTATTCTGATGCGCTTTTTAATCCAGCCAGCCCAATGAGGCTTGGCCTTGGTCATGCTGCGCTTAATACCTTGATCTATGGCATTGTAGTTACTATAGGAACGATCTCTATAGGGATGATCGTTGCCTTGATGCTGAACCGAAAGTTCTTTGGCCGCGCCTTGGTCCGGACCTTTTTTATTTTTCCCTGGGTGATCCCTCAATTCGTGGTAGGTATCCTCTGGGGGTTTATGTGGCAGCAGAACAACGGGGTGATCAACGTTATGCTGTATGACTGGTTCAAGTTCGACAAGATCATGCAGTTCATCGGCTTTCATGTTTCCTCGACCAAACCTTTCTGGCTTTCCGGAGATCCCAGAACGCTGGTGGCCATTATCCTGCCCACGATGTGGCGCGGCTGGCCGCTTTCGATGCTGATGCTTCTGGCCGGCTTACAGGGTATTTCCCAGGATTACTATGAGGCTGCCGATATCGATGGGGCCAATGGCTGGCAAAAATTTTGGCAAATAACTTTTCCTTTGCTTAAGCCGGTCTGGTCTATCCTGATCTTGTTCGGGATGATCTTTAACTTCTATTCTTTTAATATAGTGTATATGATGTTCGGCAATGGGGCCGGTTTCCCTGGCGATTGGGGAGACTTGATCATGGTCAATATTTTCCGTAATGCCTTCCTGCGTTACGATTTCGGGACTGGCGCCGCGGTTTCCGTTATGCTGATGACCTGTATGATCTCGGCTGTTCTGGTCTGGTATAGCTTTTACAAGAATGTGGAAAAGGACAGAGCCTGATCATGTTTAAAAAAGTCCCATATCACGTTAAGTACAAGATCTTCAATCAGGTCATAAATTTTGTGATGATCTCGATGCTGATAATTACTTTGTTCCCGATCTTTTGGATGATCTATAACTCCTTCATGAGTAACCAGGATATTTCCCTGGGCCGGATCATGATGGGGCGGGCGGCTCATCATGTGATCTTGAGCCGGAAACTGGTGGACAATAGCATTCTTCTTGGTACCAGCGACGGCGCGATAACTTTCTATAAAGACGACAAGATCATCGAACGTAATAATTTCAAGACTTTTGCTACTTCGATGGAAATGAATAACGACAAGCTGTTCATCAGTTCCGGTGATAAAGGTCTCTATAAATATGACCTGTTAGCCAAGCAGGCTGAAAACCTGCAGATCCCCTGGCAGGAACAGTTAAAGGATCCTTTGTTCATAAACAAGATCGCTGGTACGGTAATGACCTTATCTGCCGATGGCAGTAAGCTTTGGCTAACGATAGCGTATAATAATTATGGGACTATCTTTGAAGTTGACGCCAAGACGATGACCATCCTGCGTTCCTTTGATGTCCGAACTTTATTTGCTTCAAGTTATGAAAAAATATCCATATCTGCGCTGGTCACGGCAGGGGATATTCTTTATGCCGGAACGAATAAAGGACTGATAGAAGTTAGCCTTGCAGATGGTCAGGTCAAACAAGCTTACGGTAACGACATCTTGCAGGGTAAGGATATCAAGTATCTGCGTTCTATTAATGATCAGCAGCTGGTCTTCTGTACCGATTATCAAGTGTATCTTTATACCAGAAGCACTCACGAGACCAAAGCGGTATATTCAACCCATTCTACGGAATATTTACGCGTTATCAGCGCTATGCGGACCGGCCAGGACCAGGTCTATATAGGGACCAGCGCCGGCTTGGTCATCCTGGATAATTCTGGCAAGCTGGTAAAAGATATCAATGGGGCCTGGTTCAAGGATGTTGATGAATTCGGCCACATCCGTGACGGCGGGAAGCTGATCGAAGGCGATATCATCAATATCGATTTTATCAATGACCAGGAGGTCTTTCTCGAGTCACTACATGGGCGGGTGGCTATATTTGACCTTAAGGAAGACAAACTTGTCTCAACTATACTGGTCGATAAGCCTGGCTATATCAATTTCCGCTGGCGCAACTATGTCGACCTTTGGAATAATATTGATTTCGGACTGTATTTACGCAATTCTTTTATAATTTGCGGCTTGACCATGCTGATCTCTATGCTCTTGGCTACAATAACGGCCTATGCCCTGGTAAGATTTCCTTTCCCTGGAGCGAGAACTTTTAGTGTAGGGATCTTGGCGACCCAGATGATCCCGGGGGTAATGTTCCTGATCCCGATCCATATTATGTTCACCAATTTTACCAGATATACCGGGATACCGATCCATGGTACTTTTGGCGGGATAATATTTATTTATTCTGCCTTCTTTTTACCGTTCAGCGTTTGGATCTTGCGCAGCTTTTTTGCCGCTATCCCGGTTGCCTTGGAAGAGGCAGCGACGATCGATGGCTGTACCCCGTTTCAGGTTTTCCTTAAAATATCTCTGCCTTTAGCTATCCCCGGGGTTATTGCTACCGGGGTATTCGTCTTTATCGTAGCCTGGGATGAGCTGATGTTCGCCTGGATCTTGACCAATGCCAAGACCATGACGATACCGGTGGGGATCCGCCTTTTTGTCGGTAATTTCCAGAACCGCTTCGATCTGATGATGGCCGCTGCGACCGTAGCTACTGTTCCTGTTATGCTGATCTTCTTCCTTTTACAGAAATATATTGTTAGCGGTTTGACCGCAGGTGCCGTTAAGGAATAGTCGTCCGGATAAATATTTGAAATTATCGTAATGCTTAACCCGATATATAGCTGTAAGCCGTAAAATTTGACATGCTCTGGCAAAAAACATTATAGTTAATTTATCTCGTAATAAGAAAGGTTATCTCATGTACAAGAAGATCCTCTTAGCCTCGTTATTATTAGTGCTTATAACTGTTTCAGCTTTTGCTGCTGCGCCCAAAATTATCCCGATCTCTATCGATGATCTTGAGGACGGAAATGTAATTACCTCCCCCAACTGGTGGTCCTTTGATGCGATTAAGCTCAAGGTGGTCAGTGCCAGAGAATATGAGATCTCTGATCTTGGGAAATATGTGCTAGATGTCTCTGGGAAGGCCAAGGGCTGGTATGTCGGTGGTTTTGGTATGTATCTGGCTCAACCGGTAGATAAATATACCCATATTCAGATAGATGTTTGCGGTACCGGAGAGAATAGCGGCAAACTGAAGATCGAACTGTCTGAAGATGATAATGGCAACAAGAAGATCGAACAGGATATCAGCAAGAATTACGCCCCGACCAAGGATGACAAATTCTCTTATGAGTTGCCTATAGACTGGAAAGGCTGGAAACAGCTGTTGATCCCTTTGAAGGAATTCGAAGATATCAATCCTGGCGTTGGTAATGATACCTGGGATCCTGATAATAGAAATGGTTCAGGCGGTCTGATCCAGTTTCAATTCATCGTTATCGGTACCAAGGAAACCGCTGATACTAATTTTAAACTGGATAATATCAAGATCGTGAAATATGAAGGAAGTGAAGAATAGTTATCCCGCTAGCTATGGTCTGCTAATTTTGTAAAAATCAAATGCCCCACCTTCCAGTGGGGTATTTTATATAAAATGCCTTATATGATCCAGGAGGAATAATGAAAAAGATCAGCTTGTTTTTGATCACTATTTTGATGCTTACGGTCTCTATTCTTGCTCAAGTTGCCGATAGTGTGAGGGTTTCCGTAACGGTACAGGGAACGGTATTTGCCCTCGGTCTGCAAGACAGCAACGGAGCCCCCTGGAGCGGGGACATGAACTTTGGCGATGTGCGCCCTGGAGAGAGCGCCTATCCGCCGTCGGCGCTTGTTGTCGCCGCTTGCAAGTCAAATACCGGCCGCCAATGGTATCTGAAGGTGAACAGCAGTTCCCTTAAAGAACCCAAGGCAGGATATGTTCTTTCCCCAAGCCTATTATCTGTTTATGTTGGTGATCCTGCTGAACGGAGACAGCCTGCCTTGCCCGGCAAGAGGTATGCTCCCGGCGAATTACCGTTAAAGTTCACCAATGATGAATTGACTGTTTATAGCAGTAACGCCCTTGGCGATGGCGGCTTTGCCGGCGGGTGGGGAACCTTTGTTCCGGTCGGCTTTGGCTTAACTATCCCTGATACCCAAAGGGAAGGGACTTATAGCGGGATCATCAGGTTCACGATGACCGAGTAACTGAATGGATAATAACATCCGTCATTGCGAGGAGTCCCGCATAGGGACGACGTGGCAATCTCGGTTAACGAGATCGCTTCCTCGAAGACGACTCGCAAAGAAGGGGTCATATAGAATGGAAATGATCATGAGGTCAAGATTTTTATTGATATGTATTCTATTTTTAATGATAGTCCAGTGCGCCTGGGCGGTCTTTACCTTTACCATCAATGATCATTTTATCGATTTTGGGCAGGTCAATATCGGGGAAAGCAAATTTGGCGTCCCTGCCGATAACCTAAGGCTGACTTGCCGTTCCGACCGAGGCCAACAATGGCTTTTGCAAATTAAGGGCAATGATGATCTTTCTTCCGGAAGCTTTACGCTTCCAATTAAGAACCTGCAGTATTTTGGCACGTATGCCAATAGCATCGATGACGGCTTTTCTTTGCTTGATGAACGATCCTTTCCCAAGGATACTACCAGCCTGCAATTAAGCGACAGGACTTTCTATCGCAGTGACCGTTCTGGTGACAGCGTGGTCACCGGCGGTACGGTCGTCTATTTGCAGTTCGGCCTGACCATACCTGATACTCAGCCGGCCGGGACCTATGGGACTAACCTGATATTTACAATGACCGAATAGCTCTAGTTTACCAGTTGGCCAGTCTGCCAGTTGGCCAGAAAGAAATAATAATGAAAAATAATCAAAAATATATTTTGTTGGCCCTGATTGCTGGCCTATTGATGTTGCCACAAGTAGCAGGGGCCTTCTCTGTTAATCTTGATCCGCCGAGCGTTTACTTGACCATGGCGCCTGGAGAGACCCAACGCGGGGTTCTGACCCTGAAAAATCAAGGCAAGGAAAAGAGCAGTTTTAAAGTATATACGAACGACTGGAACTATCTTCCCGATGGCAGCAAGCAATTCTTACCGGCAGGCAAGGCAAAATACTCCTGTGCGAACTGGTTAAAACTTGATAACGCCAGATTCGAACTTGCGCCGGGAGCAGAGCAAAAAGCTTATTACCAGATCACCGCGCCACTAAAGGCATCTGGAGGTTATTACGCGGTCGTGTTCTTCGAATCTGTTTTTGGTGTTAACAAGGAAAATGTTAATCTTGCCGGCCGTATCGGGACCATCTTCTATGTGGAGATCAAAGATACTGCCAAGAAGCAGGGAGCGATCAAGGATTTTCAGGTCTACCAAAAACT
>JBAZXJ010000008.1:0-15124 GCA_041659865.1 Candidatus Margulisiibacteriota bacterium
TATCCCCCGAAAGGGAAGTGCGAACTTCGCACGTGTCACTGAATGGATTCAATGGTATTTTAACAATATTGCCCATAATAAAGCAAGCTATTCTTTAAGATCAGGCCAATGCCGAATTGGCGAGGGTGCGGAGATAAGAATAAAGCTACTGCTTTAAATAATACAGCAATTGGTAAACCAACATCGCCGGCCAAATAATGGCTTTGCCAACGCCCAGTACTCCATACCAAAAACTTGCCGCGTGCTGGATGTAGTAAACCAGGGCGCCGATCACGCCCATGGCGTAGACCGTATTACAAGAGCCGTTTCCCGGGATACTTTTGCATTTTGCTTGGTCTTCCATGGCAGGCACCTTTCTTTCTATGTCTTGGGCGATCTCGTACAATTCTAACAAAGTTTAACTTGTAATAATGCAATAAACAAGCGTTAAAGGGGAGGTCGCTAAGACGCCGAATGGCAGAAGTCTGGGGTGGGAAAAAGCGTAAAAGAACCCATAACGGCGCGTGGAATAACCTCTAAGAGGGAGTTTGAAGTGGGATCGTTGGCTCCTCGGCGTGGACTCGAACCACGAACCCTCTGATTAACAGTCAGATGCTCCACCATTGAGCTACCGAGGAACGCTACTCAACAAGCCCTGAATATTTACCACATAACAGGCATTTCTATCAAGGGCAGAACGCCAGCGGCCAGCAATGCTAATTGTGACCGTGGGATCAGAAAGGGCGGAGTAATGAGTAATGGCGCCGGAGGTTGTTACCTCCCTTTCCCTTGGAAACGACCTCAATATAGGGGTGGTGGGGAGATGGCAGGTTGGCCAGACCTACAGCAAAAAATATAAAGGGTACTGGACGAGCTGCCCCGAGTGGCGGCTGGTATACGTTAAGGGAATTCCAAAAACCGTAGGTGTTAGGTGGTTTTTCTTTATGGAATGTTTCTTTTTGCCATCAAAAAGAAATATTCCCGGGGTGCAGGGGCAGAGCCCTTGCATATAAATAGCCGGCCGCAGGCCAGAGATAGCCTATCTGGTCAGCTGGCGGTATTTGATCCGATGCGGAGTATCCGCGTTATGTCCCAGACGGTTTTTCCGGTTGGCTTCGTAATCGCTGTAATTACCCTCGAACCAGAAGGCGGTACTATCTCCCTCGAAAGCCAGGATATGGGTGCAGATACGGTCCAAAAACCAGCGGTCGTGGCTGATGATCAGGGCACAGCCGGCGAAGTTCTCGATGGCGTCCTCTAAAGCGCGCATGGTGTTGATGTCCAGGTCATTGGTCGGTTCATCCAGGAGCAGGACGTTCGCCCCTTCCTTGAGCATTCTGGCCAGATTTACCCTGTTACGCTCACCCCCGGAGATACAGTTAACCTTCTTTTGCTGGTCCTGTCCGGAAAAATTGAAACGGGAAACATAGGCCCTGGAATTCATTTCACGGTTCCCCAGCCTGATGATCTCATTGCCTTCGCAGATGACCTCATAGATGCTCTTTTCCGGGTCGAGCGCGTTGCGGCTCTGGTCGACATAGCCAAGCTTTACCGTTTCTCCGACCGTGATCTTGCCAGCGGTCGGGACCTCCTCGCCGGTAAGCAGGCGGAACAAGGTGGTTTTTCCCGCGCCGTTGGGGCCGATTATACCGACCACCGCGCCGGCCGGGACCTCAAAGTTCAGTCCGTCCAACAAGACCTTGTCGTCATAGACCTTTTGCAAGTCTAAGACATTGATCACTATATTACCCAAACGGGGGCCTGAAGGGATGAAGATCTCCAGCTGTTCGTCCTGTTTTTCTTTTTCCTTGTTCAGCAGGGTCTCGTAGGATTTAACATGTAACTTGGACTTGGCCTGGCGGGCCTTGGGGGACATCTTGATCCATTCCAGTTCGCGCTCCAAAGCTTTTTGGCGCTGGCTTTCCTGTTTTTCCTCCTGCTTTAAACGCTCCTGCTTCTGTTCCAGCCAGGAAGAATAGTTGCCCTTCCAGGGGATACCCTGACCGCGGTCAAGTTCCAGGATCCAGCCGGCGACGTTGTCCAGAAAATAACGGTCGTGGGTCACGGCGATGACCGTTCCGGCGTAACTTTGCAGATGGTGTTCCAGCCAGGCCACTGTCTCGGCGTCGAGGTGGTTGGTCGGCTCGTCGAGCAGAAGGATATCGGGTTTTTTCAAGAGCAGACGGCAGAGGGCTACTCGGCGGCGTTCCCCGCCGGAGATCACCTTGACCAGGGTTTCCGGAGGCGGACAGCGCAGGGCGTCCATGGCCATATCGATCTTGGAGTCTAAGTCCCAGGCATCGAGGGCGTCGATCTTTTCCTGGACCTCGCCCTGACGGGCCAATAATTTATCCATGGCCTCAGGGCTCATGGCTTCACCGAACTTTTCGGCGATCTCATTATATTCTTTTAGCAGGGAAACTTCGTTTTGCATCCCTTCTTCCACGACCTCACGTACGGTCTTGCTGTCATCAAGCGCCGGTTCCTGTTCCAGATAACCGATGGTAAAGCCTGGTGAAAGCGCGATCTCGCCGTTATATTGTTGGTCGACACCGGCCAGGATGCGCAAAAGCGAGCTCTTCCCTGAACCGTTCAGCCCGAGTACGCCGATCTTGGCCCCGTAGAAATAGGAGAGGTAGATATCTTTGAGGACAGCTTTCTTGTCATAGAACTTGCTGACCCCGATCATGGAATATATAACTTTATTAGCTTCGGTGCTCATTGCAGGACATTGTAGTACGCGATCAGCGTTCTGGACAAGATACGACAGGTTGGGGGGAGATATAGCACGGTAAGCGCTATCCTTACAGGATATTAGCAAAATAATAAGGATTGTCAAGGCAACGGTTTTCCTTTACATTATAGTCCATCAAAGTTCTGGAGGTACAAAAATGGCTAATTTGAAACAGTTTTTAATGATCCCTGGACCGACCCAGGTCCCCGAGAACGTAGCCCTTCAGGGCGCGCACGGCATGATCAACCACCGCAGTGCGGATTTCAAGAAAGTCTTTGAAAGTGTGATCGCAGGGGTTAAAGAACTCTACCTGACCAAGAATGACCTCTTTATCTTTAATTCTTCCGGTACCGGCGCTCTGGAGGCCGCGGTTTCCAATATTGTCGGTCCTGGGGATAAAGTGGTCGGCGTTTCTATCGGTAATTTCGGTGAAAGGTTCCAGAAGATCGCCAAGGCTTTTGGCGGCGAAGTGATCCCTCTGGATTTTGCCTGGGGTACTGCTGCTGATCCAAAGAAGCTCAAAGAGATCCTGGATGCTGATACGAAAAAAGAGATCAAGGCTGTCCTGATGACCCAGAACGAAACCTCAACTGGTGTCGTTAATGATATTAAAGCTTTGGCCGAAGTAGTCCGCGCTCATGGCGCCCTGATCGTGGTTGACGCGGTCAGTGGTCTTTTAGCTGAACCTTTGAAAGTTGACGAATGGGGTTTAGATATCGTCGCTTCCGGTTCGCAAAAAGCTTTTATGGTCCCGCCAGGACTTGGTATCCTTTCGGTCAGCGCCAAAGCCTGGAAAGTGATCGAGACGACCAAGCGCCACTGCTATTATTTTGATCTTCTGCAATGGAAAAAGTTCGCTCCTAACGGCGAAACCCCCTGGACCCCTGCGCTTTCCTTGTTCTTCCAGATGGATGAAGCTTTGAAGATGTTAAGGGCTGAAGGTATCGACAAGATCCTGGCCAGACATCAGCTGTTGAAAAAAGCTGCGCGCAGTGCGGCCAGAGCTCTTGGCTTTGGTCTTTTGGCTGAAGATGACAAGTGTGCTTCACCGGCAGTTACAGCGATCGTTCCACCAGCGGAAGTTGACGCTGAAGCTTTACGTAAACTTTGCCGTACCAAGTATGGTGTAACTTTGGCCGGCGGCCAGGGTAAACTTGCCGGAAAGATCTTCCGCATCAGTCATCTGGGCTATATCGACCAGCTGGACATCATTTCAGCCTTCGCTGCGATCGAGATGGCGATGAGCGAACTGGGCCAGAAAGTCGTTTTGGGTTCCAGCGTGAAGGCTATTCAGGAAGTGTTGTTGAAGGGGTAGTGGTGGGCGGTCGTTTCGACTCCGCTCAACGACCGGGTTTGGCCTGTTCTTCGTGACCTGGGATCACCCGGTCACTGAGCGGAGCCGAAGTGACCATGAATGAATAACATTAAAAGGGACAGTGAAAACTGTCCCTTTTTTGTTGTATACTAGGGCTATGAAGAAATACCTCTGGATATTTATCGCCGTTCTGGCCTTTTCCTCACTGCTCTTTGCCTTGAACCTCAAAGGCACGGAACTCAAGCTGATCCTGGAGCAGACACGCGCCAAGAACCTCTCTCTGCTGGAAGCAAAATATTGGCAGAGTATTGGGAAAGGCATTGTACAGTGCGGGCTTTGTCCAAGGCGCTGCGTGATCGCGGACGGCCAGCGCGGGGCTTGCGGGGTACGGCTGAACCATAAAGGAAAACTGTTCGTCCTGACTTACGGGAAAGTGATCGCTCTCCATAACGACCCGATCGAGAAAAAACCTTTTGCCCATTTTTTACCCGGCAGCTATTCCCTGTCGCTGGCTACCGCCGGCTGTAATCTGCGTTGTCTGTTCTGTCAGAACTGGCAGATCTCCCAGGCCGCTCCTGAGGAAGCCCAGACGATGGCGCTTGATCCGCAGAAGATCGTAAAAACAGCCCAAGAGTACAAGATAGGATCGATAGCCTATACCTACACCGAACCGACGATCTTCTATGAGTTCATGTACGATACGGCTAAGCTGGCTAGAAAAGCAGGGCTGAAGAACGTCTATCATTCCTGCGGATATATCCACCCCGAGCCCTTGAAAGCCTTATTGAAGTACATGGACGCAGCCAATATCGACTTGAAGGGCTTTACTGAAGAATTTTATCAGCAATACTGCTCGGGAAGTTTACAGCCGGTGCTGGATAGTCTGCAGGTCATCAAGAAGTCCGGCGTATGGCTGGAGATCACGCATTTAGTCATCCCCAACAAGAACGATGATCCGGAAATTTTCCGGAAAATGTGTCAGTGGATCAAGGCCAACCTGGGGGCTGATGTTCCTCTGCACTTATCCGCTTTCCATCCAGCATACCTTATGCAAGATACACCGCCGACCTCTGTGGAGACCCTGGAAAAGTTCTACGGCATTGCCAAAGAGACAGGCTTGAATTATGTATATATAGGTAACGTGTATGGTAACACCAAAGAGAGCACGTTCTGCCCGCAGTGTAAAAAGCTCTTAATAAAACGTTCCGGGTACGAGATAACGGAAAACAATATTGTCGGCGGAAAATGTAAATATTGCGGATACAAGATCGCCGGGGTTTGGAAATAACCTGGGGCGGTTCGCGAACCGCCCGTACGTTGGGGCAAATAATTATTTGCCCTTGCAATGATTTGATATCGAGGTAAGCATGACAAGGAAAATATGGTTTTTATTATTGATCTGTTCGATATCCTGCGGTCTGGCCCTGTCCTTTGCCGCCGCAGGCACATTCTATCCGGCTGATCCCAAAGAATTGAATACCATGATCACGGAGTATCTGGCCTTAGCCCAGCCTTCTGTCAATTTACCCAAAGCTCCCAAGGCCCTGATCGTACCCCATGCCGGCTACATCTATTCCGGCCAAACCGCGGCCTATGCCTATAAGGCGATAGAGGGCAGGCCTTATGATACGGTTATCATCATCGGCCCCAGCCACTACACGAACAACGACCAGCTGGCGGTATATGATGGCAATGATTACCAAACACCGCTAGGCAAGATCAAAATAGACAAAACCATTGTTAAACAATTGTTCAAGTTCAATAAAAAATTCACAGCCAACCCAAAGCTTTTCGAGAAAGAACATTCCCTGGAAGTGCAATTGCCTTTCCTGCAAAAGTCGCTGAAGAAATTTTCTGTCGTACTGATCTCTATGGAGGAGCAGTCTTATGAGAATGCGATGCTATTAAAGGATGCGCTGGAAGATGTGTTGAAAAAGAACGATAAAAAGAAAATATTGCTCATAGCCAGTACCGATCTTTCCCATTATTATCCTTATGCCGATGCTCAGAAAAAGGATCAGCTGGCCGTGGACCTGATCTTGCAGGGCAGTGTCCCCGCTTTTGGGCAGAGCCTGAACGACCGGCAATGCGAGCTTTGCGGGTTTGGTGGGGTTCTTACCTTGATGGCCTTGGCCGACGACCTGGGCTGGGGCGAGCGTGAACTGTTGAAACTGAATAATTCAGGGGACAGCTCCGGCGACTTAAGCAGGGTCGTTGGTTATGCGTCGATAGCTTATTTAGAAGGGAGAAGAAATAGTATGTTAAACGAAGCAGAGCAGAAGTTTTTGCTGGACCTGGCCCGGACCACCATAAAAAATAAACTTGAGGGCAAGAAATTACCCGAAGCGGTTTCGGACAAGCCTGCTCTAAAACAGATCGCTGGTGTTTTTGTTACCTTAAAGATCCATGACCAGCTGCGCGGCTGTATCGGCCATATAATAGGGATCGATCCGCTAGTTGAGGGCGTTTCCGAAATGGCCCAGGCGGCGGCTTTTGGCGACCCGCGCTTTCTGCCTTTGACCAAGGAAGAGTATCCGGGCGTAGAGATCGAGATCTCGGTTTTGACCCCGCCGAAAAAGATCAGTGGTATCGACGAGATCAAGATCGGGCGGGACGGCATCATCATCAAGAAGGGTTTCAATCAAGGAGTTTTCCTGCCTCAGGTCCCGGTCGAACAGGGCTGGAACCTGGATCAGTATCTGGAAGGGATCTGCCGCAAAGCCGGACTGCCAAACGGCAGCTGGAAGGACGCGGAACTATTTACCTTTGAAGCTCAGGTATTTCAGGAGAAATAAAGCGATCACGTTCCTCATCGTAACCACCAGCAAGAGTACAGCGGTAAGCACAAAGCCGTTAAGCGGGATCAGAAAAGTCGATAAGACCAGAGGCGCTAAAACCCCGCCCAGGAGATCCGCCGCGTAATAATTTGCCGAAACTTTTTTAATATTATCTTCCGAAGCCGCCGCCATTTTTACCGATAGCCCAAAGCAGGAACCGGTCAGCAGCCCCGCGATCAAAAGCCAAAGCGGGATCAGGATCAAAAAGTTGAACGTGACCAGGAGAGCCAGCAGAACGCTGTAAGCAGCGCTGGCAATGATCACATAGCGGAACATCTTGATCTGTTCGCCAGCTTCCTGCTTGTTCGCCCACCAGGCTCCGGCCGAAAGGCCTAGCATGAACAGGCCGATCAGGACCGGAAAATGATGATAAAGCTCGCCGTATTCGATCTGATAGTACTGGATCAAAAGTATTTCCCAGGCGACCATGACCAGGCTCTGGAAAAAGATCACCAGGGGCAAGGATAGCTCTTTGTATTTGGTCAGCAAGGTTGAAAAGACTATCATTGCCAGGATCAGCAGCAAGAGCCAGAAGTTGTTCTTTTTGACATAATCAAATACTCCCACCAAAGAAGAGTTCAGCAGGGTCTGGGCATAGGTCAGCCCGAGGTAATAACAGACCGGTCTTTGGTCCGAGTTGTTCCAGGTGGTCCTGCTATAGGAAATGCTTTCCCAGAGTATCTTCTGGTTCAAAGGATCAAGCGCCGAGGCCAGTACAGAATAATTGAAGAACTCCGGATCAAAGGAGGACAGCTTTTTGTTCAGGTAGTCATCAGGAGTATCGAACAAGGCCGGATCTTTTGCTGACAGATAATGCAGGGCGCTGACCCGGACCGCTTTGACCACAGGGTACACGCTATGCAGGGTCTTGTTGATACTTTTGTTAAGATCAAGGACCTGGGCATTTTCGCCGATGGGCAGCTGCAAGGCCATGATCCCATCATCCTGCAGATGCATCTTGGCCAGCAAAAAGAATTCCTTGGTATAGAAACGGTTAGACATGACGTTGAAAGGCGGAGGCATGTTGATGATGATACAATCGAATTTTTGCCTGGTCTTGCGCAGAAAATTGCGGCCATCAGCGATCTTGAACCTGGTCAGATCTACAACGGAAGGGTAAAGGCGCAAAACACTCCGGTCCGGCTGGAGGATGGTAATGTCAGCATGGGCCTTGGTCAATTCTTTGAACAGATTCCTGCTGCCGCCGATCACCAGCACCTTGGGCTTTGGCGGTAGGTACATCAAGGGTATATACGCTGTTTCTTCACTATATGCTTTATCATAGCTATAAGCGTAAGGGGCGTTATTGAGAAATAAGGTGCTCAGGTTGTTCTTTTTAACCAGCGTAAGTCTGCCGGAGATCGCTTCCTTAGATTTGACGAACTGGTAGCCTGGCCATAAAAAACTGTTGATCTTTGCTTCCCAGAGCGGACTGGTGAACAACAGTGCTCCGGCGACCAAAGCCATGACCACGAGCAATGCTTTCATTTTCTTATAGTAAAAAAGTACCAGCAGGATGCTGATCAAGGCCAGGATCAAACCGATCTGCAAGGAATCAAAGAAACTGATAAAAATAAAACTAAAGATCAATCCCCCTGCCGCAAAGCCCAGGCCTTCATACAGGTAATTGATGTTTATATCTTTTAAGGAACGGCTTTGCAGGGAAAAAAAGATCCCGGTGAGCAGACCGACAGGTAAAAAGACCGAAAGGGTGGCCACAAATACGATCGTATTTGGCATGAGTATGCCGATCGGGATGTTCAAAAAGAACTTGAAGAACTTCAGCCACAAGATCAGTGCTGGGGTAAGGACAGCCAGCAGGAGCAAAATGATCTGTAATCCTCTTTCTTCCTTGTTTATGAATAGGAAACGGGAAAGGATACTGCCCAGGGCGTTGCTCATTAGCCAGAAAGCGATGAAGATCCCGTAGCCAAGTTCATTGGAAGTAAATTGGGCGATCAGCTCGCGGATGATCAGCGACTGAAAGCAGATATTAAAGAAGCCGTAGAATAGAGAGATCAGCATACCGGCCTATTATAGTTTTAACCGACCGATTATGTCATTATATTAGGATGAGCTACCAAAAATTGCTGTTTTTGTTTTTTCAGGGTTTGCTCCTGGGCTGGGGGCCATGCCTCTTGTCCTGTCTGCCGATCGTGGTCCCTTTGGTCGGCAGTTCCAGCAAGAAATGGCAGGACGGTTTATGGAATACCCTGCTTTTCTCCCTGGGGAAAACGTTGGTTTACGTTCTGTTGGCCGGCTTGTTCGGCACGGTCGGTTTTCTGATCCTGGAATTTTATCAAATATTTATTATTGGTATTTTGCTCAAGATGATCTTGGCTGTCTTTCTGTTGATAGCCGGTATTTTGATCATATTTGGCCGTGGCGCAAAAAATGTTTTCTGCCAGAAATGGCAGAGCAAATTAGATAATAGAACGACCTATGTGTGGCTGGGGATCATTGTCGGGCTGTCTCCCTGTCTCCCCTTAATGGGTGTTTTGACCGAGGTCGCGGTCATGTCCGATAAGATCTACTATGGTTTTCTTTACGGCCTGGCCTTTGGGCTGGGGTCCTTGTTATCACCTCTGCTGGTGATCGGCGCGCTTACTCCGCTGATCAGTGCCAAATATTTTGACACGGACCGCTGGGCCAGGATCCTGCAATATATTTCCGGCGGGACCTTGATCATGTTCGGAGCTTATCTTGTTCATGGAGTATTAAGATGAAAGGAAAGGTCTCTTCTCTATATATTCATATCCCTTTTTGTCTGCAGAAGTGTGCTTACTGTGATTTCTACTCTGTAGCCGGTTCGGACCAGAAGATGATCAAGGAATATATCGATGAGCTAAGCAAAGAGATAGGGAAGCAAAGGGCAAGTACATTGCGCACTGTATTTTTCGGCGGTGGTACGCCAAGCTTGTTAAGCAAACAACAATTAGGAAAACTGATGAAGGCGATACGTGGCAAATATTCCCTTACGGAAGAGGCCGAAATTTCTTTGGAAGCAAATCCGGAAACGATCGCTAAAGACCTCACAAAGTTGAAGCAGTATCGTGAAATTGGGATCAACCGTGTTTCTCTGGGCTGTCAGTCCTTTGACAATAAAGTCCTCAGCTCCCTGGGGCGCATCCATAACGCGGATACGAATATCAAAGCCTACCGTAATTTGCGTAGAGCCGGTTTCAAGAATATCAATATCGACCTGATCTTCGCCGTGCCTGGGCAGACCAGGCAAAGTTGGGAGAGAACCTTACGAAAGGCTATCAGCCTAAAGCCAGAGCATATCTCCCTATATAATTTAACCACTGAGCACGGCCTGGCATCCGTTCTAAAAGACCAGGAGCTGGACCTGGGTATGTACCGCCTGGCCAGAAAACTGCTCAAGCAGGCAGGGTATGTCCATTACGAAGTCTCCAATTTCGCCAAGCCAGGTTTTGAGGGTCGGCACAATACAACATATTGGCGTAACGAACCATATCTTGGTCTTGGGGCTAGTGCCGCCAGTTCGACAACTGCTGACGATCCTTCGATGACCGTGATACTTGGCTTGCGCTTGTTGCAAGAGGGGGTCCAAAAAAGCAGATTTTTGCTTAGGCATGGGGTGGAGCTGGACGTTATGTTCGGCAAGGAAATAGAAAAACTGCGCAAGCTTAAGATGATCAAGGTTGATGAGCGGAGGCTCAAATTGACCGCGCGTGGCTTGGAAGTGGCAAATATGGTTTTTGGGGAGTTCGTTTAATTTGTTCTCATTTATATGCAAGGGCTCTGCCCCTGCACCCCGGGAATATTTCTTTTTGCCGCCAAAAAGAAACATTCCATAAAGAAAAACCGCTTAACACCTACGGTTTTAAGAATTCCCTTAGCGTATCCCAGCCGCCACTCGGGGCAGCTCGTCCAGTACCCTTTATATTTTTTGCTATAGGTCTGGCCAACCTGCCATCTCCCCACCACCCCTTTATTGAAGTCGTATTCAAAAGAAACAGCTTCCTCCCCCTCTCTGCCAGCCGTAGCCATGCGCAGGCTTGGCGGAGAGGGGCTAGGGGAGAGGTCTAAATGGTCGAGGCTTGTTCCAATCTTCGACCCTTGATATACTATCCCACTGATGCCGAAGTGGCGGAATTGGTAGACGCACAGGACTTAAAATCCTGTGGGTGTTTCACCCGTGCCGGTTCGATTCCGGCCTTCGGTACCAGCCTTTTAGTTAGCCAGTTGCCAGTTAGCCAGTTGGCTACGCTGAATGTAGATGGCTCTAAGGCTGGTGGCAGGGCAAATTGAAAAAATAGATCTTGAAAGGACAATAAAATGCGTAGACCATTCATCGCCGGGAACTGGAAAATGAACTTGAATATTACCGAGGCTAAAGCCTTGATCAGCGGGCTGATCCCCTTGGTAAAGGGTGCTACGAATGTGGATATTGCTGTTTGCCCTGTAGCTCTGGCCGTCCCTGCGGCGGTCGAGGCTGCCAAAGGAACGAATATTAAGGTTGGCGGACAGGATCTTTATTGGGAAAAAAGCGGCGCTTTTACCGGCCAGATCTCCGGCGATATGCTCAAGTCCGCTGGCTGTGAATACGTGATCATCGGTCATTCCGAGAGAAGACAGTTCTTCGGCGAGACCAATGAGACCGTGAATAAAAAGATCAAGGCTGCTTTTTTAGCCGGTCTAAAGCCGATCGTTTGCGTCGGCGAATCCTTGGCTGAACGCGAAGGCGGTAAGACTTTTGATGTGGTAAAAGATCATGTGGTCAATAGCTTGGCTAATATCAAACTTCCCGAGTTCAATGTTGAAGATATCGTGATCGCCTACGAACCGGTCTGGGCCATTGGTACCGGCAAGACCGCAACCAAGGAACAGGCCCAGGAAGTTCATGCCTATATCCGGAAACTTTTGACCGAACTTTATGGCAAAGATCTGGCTGACAAATTACGTATCCAGTACGGCGGTTCGGTCAAAGCTGATAATATCAAGGAACTTATGGCTCAGCCTGATATCGACGGCGCGTTGGTCGGCGGTGCCAGTTTAAAGGCAGATAGCTTTGCCGGGATCGTAAATTTCTAATGAACATTAACAAGAATCTGGTCCAAAAGATCTTAAATGAGCATTGCGAGGAAGGCGACTGGACCCAGCCTGGCAACGAGATCGGTATCCGTATCGACCAATGCCTGACCCAGGACAGCACCGGGACCATGGCCTGGCTGGAATTCGAATCTTTGGGCCTGGACAAGGTCCGCTCTGAACTGGCCGTATCCTATTGCGATCATACGTCGCTTAGCTTCAAAGGCGAGTCCGCCGATGACCATGCTTTTCTGAAGAGTATCGCCAATCGTTTTGGCGCGATCTATTCCAAAGCCGGTAACGGCGTCTGTCACCAGATCCATTACGAACGTTTCGGTGTTCCTGGCAAAACTCTTTTGGGTTCCGACTCGCATACGCCTACGGGCGGCGGCTTGGGTATGCTGGCGATCGGTGCTGGTGGGATGGACGTGGCGGTGGCGATGGCCGGAGGACTTTTTTATTTACAGTCGCCGCAAGTTTTAAAAGTAAGCCTGTCCGGTGAGTTGGCCTGGGGCTGTGATGCCAAGGATGTGATCCTGGAGATCTTGCGCCGTTTAACCGTGACCGGCGGAGTGAACAAGGTGATCGAATATACCGGAAAAGGGGTAAGATCTCTTTCTGTTCCCCAGCGTACGACAATTACCAACATGGGCGCAGAGCTTGGCGCGACCAGCAGTGTTTTTCCTTCTGACGAGATCACCAAGGCTTTTTTGACCGCCCAGAACCGCGGTAAAGATTATCGTGAACTTGGCGCCGATGAATACGCCAAGTACGAAGAAGAGATAACGATCAATCTTTTTAATATTGAACCAATGGTCGCGATGCCGTACTCGCCGGATAATGTACATAAAGTATCCGAAGTTGCCGGCGAGCCGGTTAACCAGGTCGTTATCGGTTCCTGTACCAATGGCAGTTATCGTGAAATAAAACTTGCTTCGGAAATGCTGCGCGGCAAGAAGGTTAATTCTAATGTTGACCTGATCGTGGTCCCAGGTTCTCGGCAGGTCCAGCAGATGCTGCTTAAGGACGGCAGTATCGATGTCATTACCGATGCCGGTGGCCGCCTGATCGATCCGGGCTGTGGTCCTTGTATCGGTATGGGCTTTGTCCCGGGTAACGGCCAGTTCAGCTTAAGAACGGTCAACCGGAACTGGCAGGGCCGGGGCGGGAACAAGAACGCCAAGCTGGCTTTATGCAGTGTAGAAGTAGCGGCCGCCAGCGCGATCGCCGGAAAAATATCCGACCCCAGGGAGATCAAGCCGATCCGCGCCGATGAGCCGAGCAGTTTTTTTATTGATGATTCGATGCTGTTATTTCCCAAGAATGAAAAAGTTGAGATCGTGCGCGGACCTAATATCGTCCCGATCAAGAAACAGACCATCCTGCCCGCAATGCTCAACGGTGAAATATTGCTTAAGGTCGGCGACGGTATTTCTACTGATGATATTTTACCTGCCGGCCCCCTGACCCAGCATTTGCGCAGTAACCTGCCCCAGATCGCCAAATTCGTTTTTCATTATATAGACGGAGAATTCGCCCAAAGAGCGGTAGAAAAACAGGGCGGATTTATTGTTGGTGGTACTAATTACGGCCAGGGTTCAAGCCGCGAGCATGCCGCACTGGCACCTAAAGAGCTTGGCATCAAGGCTGTTCTGGCTAAGTCCTTTGCCCGTATCCACAGGGACAATCTTATTAATAGCGGGATCGTCCCGTTGATCTGCCATACCGACCAGTTCAAACAGGGCGAGATCCTGGAATTAGATCTGACGGATTTTTACGATGTACGCATCAGGAACAAGAATACCGGCAAGGAAATAGCCGCGGAGCATAATCTGTCTTTTAGAGAGATCGCTATTCTAAAAGCAGGTGGGGTTCTGGCTTACGCGGTGCAATAACAATCGATAATAAAATGATCAACATGTCGTAAGGGCGGTTCGCGAACCGCCCTTACGTTTATATGAGGTTATTTTGCTTTGCCTTGGTTCGCGACGGCTTCCATGGCTTTTTTCACATCCTCAGGATCACCCAGGTAATACTTCTTCAGCGGTTTAAGATCTTTGTCCAATTCATAGACCAAAGGCATCGCTGTTGGAATATTCAGATTCACGATCTCCTCTTCTGGAACGTTGTCCAGATATTTAACCAAAGCTCTCAAGCTGTTGCCATGGGCGGCGATGACGACCTTTTTTCCTGACTTTACGGCCGGGGCTATGGTGTCGTGCCACAGCGGCAGAAAGCGGTCGACCGTATCTTTCAGACATTCCGTTAAAGGCAGGTCCTTAGTGCTTAAGTCTTTGTAGCGTGGGTCATTACCGGGATAACGCTCGTCGGTCTTTTCCAGGGGAGGTGGAGGAATATCATAACTTCTTCTCCAGATCTTGACCTGGTCCTCGCCATATTTCGCCGCGGTTTCGGATTTGTTCAAACCCTGCAACGCTCCGTAATGTCTTTCGTTAAGTCTCCATGAACGGTAGACCGGGATCCACATCAGGTCCATGCCGTCCAGGGTCAGCCAGAGGGTACGGATAGCGCGCTTGAGCACAGAGGTATAGGCCACGTCGAACGTGAAACCTTCTTTTTTAAGCGTTTGAGCCGCTTTCTTGGCTTCCTCGTAACCTTTTTCCGAAAGATCGACATCGGTCCAGCCGGTGAATCGATTTTCTTTATTCCAGGTGCTTTCGCCGTGCCTTAAGAGGACTAACTTGTACATGGTATGCTCCTTTATTTATTTCAACAGAATACTATATCCAATAAAAGGGATTTGGCAATGGTATTCATTTGAAAATAAAAATACTTGGAGAGGTTTGATAGAATAAAATAAAAGGCCGTGAGCAATGCTCTTTAGAATGCCGCACCGCCCACGACCCAAAATAAAGATCGGTAATTACTTCTTGTCTTTGCATTTCGTGCACATCGAATCGTGCATACATTGCACACCGGTCTTGGCTACAGCTAAAATGATTATTAATACTGCGATCTGGCCAAATAACATCCAGCTCATATTACTCCTCCTTGTTCCTTAGGCTAACCAGAAGTCTATCATATTTGTCACGATGCGTCAGTTCTGGCAAAACTGCAGCCAGTGGCTGCAGTTTTGCCAGCTACCAAAGCAACCCTTGTCTCTTCAGGTATTCCGGGGATATATGGCGAAAGATCACAAAAGCAGTTTTTGGCCGGGAAGAGGCAAGGAATGCAGTTTTTGCT
>JBAZXJ010000009.1:0-14713 GCA_041659865.1 Candidatus Margulisiibacteriota bacterium
GCTTTAACTGCCAGCGCAATATCCAGATGGTCGTTGATGATCAGGGTCATTTTTGCTTTGCTGGTGATCTCCCGGAATTTCAGGGCAAGCTCGTAAACTTCTTTCTTGCTCCTGTCTTTTTCGCGGAGCTGCACTATCCTGGCCCCTGCCTTGGCGAGCTCTTTTAGGGTTAACACCGCTGAACCATTGCGGCAAAATCGTTCAGTGATGACCGGATAAATATTAAAAGCAGGAAGGACTATCTTAACCGCCTCCCATGAATCGGATCAATTCCAGCTGGTCATTGTTATTTAGCACAACTTTACTATATAGGTCGTGGGAGATGATCTCCCCGTTCTTTTCTACCGCAATCAGGTTCGGGTCCAGCTTGAGCTCTTTAAGCAGAGCCTTAAGGCTTAGGTCCTGTGAGATAGTTCTGGTCTGGCCATTAACATTTATCTGCATGTTACTCCCTGAAAGGTTCTGTCCCAGTCTTTAAGCACGATATCATAGCCTTTATTATTGACTGCGGAAATGACCTCGGTCAAATCCCTGGCATCTTCTACGGCAAACTGTTCCAGGGTATCCAGCTCCTGATAACCTCCGGGGTTGGTCTTGGATCCGGCGCTGATCTGGGTGATACCATAGCCGATCAGATTGTCCCGCAATATAGCTCCTTCTCTGGTCGAAAGGACCAGATTGATCTCCGGCAGAAAAAGACGCATGGCAAAGACCATTTGCACCAGATCCTGTTCAGATACTGGAACATGGGAGGCAAAATTCTCTGGTGCTTTGCTGATCCGGGGAAAACTGAGGCTGAGCTCGGCTTGCCAGTATTTTTTCATCAGGTATTGAGCGTGAGTAGCAAGAATAGCCGCGTCCAGGCGCCAGTCCGCTAAACCAAGCAGTATGCCCAGTCCTACCTTGCGGAAACCTGCTTCCAGGGCCCGCTCCGGCGCAGCCAGCCGCCATTCGTAGTCGGCCTTTTGGCCCTCAAGATGTACGGCCTTATAGATCGCCCGGTCATAGGTCTCCTGATATATGGTAAGTCCGCTAGCCCCGGCATTGACCAACCTTTTATATTCTTCAGTTCCCAGGGGATAGATCTCAAGTGAAACCTGGGCAAAGAATTTGCTGGCTAAACTCACAGCAGACTCCAGATAAGTAAGATCAACCTTTAAGGGAGCTTCACCGGTCAAAAGCAGCACATGATCAAAGCCTTGATTTTTTAAGACCTCAAATTCAGTTTCCATTTCTTTTACGGAAAGTGTTTTTCGCTGGAAGGCTTGTTCCAGGTTAAAACCGCAGTATACACAGTTGTTCGTGCATTCATTCGAAAGGTAGACTGGCGCATACATATGGATCGCACGTCCGAAATGCTGTCTGGTCAATTGTTCCGACCGTCTGGCCAGTTGGGCCAGCAGTTCAATTGCTTTTGGATTCAATAGAGCCAGCAAGTCCGTGTAGCTTAGTTGATTTTTTTTACAGAGCAGTGAAATATTTTTATCAGCGGTCGAACACAGCTTGGCGTTGATCTGTTCCAGGTCAAGTTCAGCCAGGGTCTTGGTAAAGCTCATTTTACGGTCACGCTTGTCTTGCTTAACCATTCCAGCGGACTCGATGCATCTGCAGTTGTTTGTCTCTCGGGTAATCCGCTTAAATAGGCCGCTCGGCCTGCTCGAACCGCGTCGCTAAAGGCGATCGCCATCAGGACCGGGTCGCCGGCAGTTGCTACGGCGGTGTTGATCAATACAGCGTCAGCCCCTAGTTCCATTGCTAAAGCAGCATCCGAAGGCTTGCCGATCCCGGCATCGATCACTACGGGTACCGTTGCCTGTTCAATAATTATCTTTAGTGCTTCGATCGTTTGCAGACCTTGATTGGACCCTATAGGTGAGCCTAACGGCATGACCGTAGCAGTTCCTAGATCAGCAAGCTTCTTGGCCAGTATCGGGTCCGCGTTAATATAAGGAAGCACGACAAATCCTTCTTTGATCAGGATCTCTGCCGCTTTCAGTGTTTCCGTTCCGTCCGGCAGTAAATAGCGGGGGTCTGGCGTAACTTCCAGCTTGATCCAGTTCGGCATACCGGCGGCCCGCGCCAACCGGGCTAAACGGACAGCCTCCTCCGCGGTCCGCGCGCCGGAGGTATTGGGCAGGATCAGGTATCTTTTGGCATCGATGAAATTAAAGAGATTATCCTCCGGTTGGTCCAGGTTGACCCGGCGCAAGGCCGCCGTTACTATTTCCGTGCCTGAGGCGACCAGGGCTTCCCGCATGGTCTGCTTGGAGGCGAACTTGCCAGTACCCATCAGTAATCTGGAGGAGAACGTCTTGCCGGCAATAATTAAATGATCATTCGTTCTTTGTGTCATTAGAATAACAGCTTAGTCTTTCTTGGAAAATAAATGTGGAACATTAAGCACCAGCAGGGCAATAACAATGATAATAATTAAGCCCAATGCCCCGTCCATCGTGAGCGGTAGTGTAACGGAAAATTAGCCGCTGTAGCAAGAGTCCCGCTTCCTGACGGACTCCCTGCTCCTTCAATTCTTTACTTCTTTACTTCTTTTATTCTTGAATTCTTGCTATCCGCCGCTTCCCAGCTTTAAGGATCACCGGCGTTGTCAGGTCAACGATCTTTTGCTCATCTGTTATTTTTTCACCGTCAATGGTGACCGCGCCTTGCAAGATCAGCCGGCGGGCTTCGTTCTTGCTCTCGACCATTCCAGTGCTTGTCAGTAAATGCAGGATAGGCGCTGTCCGTTGACCGATATTATGTGTCTCGATATCTTCAGGCACCTCTTTTTTACTGAACATGGTGGAGAAATGCTCTGCGGCCTTTTGGGCAGAAGCTTCATCATGGTAAGTCTTGACCAGTTCAAAGGCCAGGCGTTTCTTTTCGGCCATTGGATGCGCCTGGGCATCAAAGACCAGATCGGTCAGCAATTTATAGTAACGAGGCATAAGCAGATCGGCAATGGACATGATCTTGCCGTAGATCTGTTCAGGAGCTTCGGTTATCCCTACATGGTTTCCCAGGGATTTGCTCATTTTCTGTACGCCGTCCAGGCCTTCGAGGATCGGCATGGTCAGGATCAGCTGGGGTTTTTGCCCATAGGCTTCCTGTAACTGCCGGCCGACCAGCAGGTTGAATTTCTGGTCCGTTCCGCCAACTTCAAGGTCAGATCTCAAGGCTACGGAATCATAGCCCTGAAAAAGAGGGTAGAGAAATTCATGGATGGATATCGCTTGTTGGCTGGCATAGCGTTTGGCAAAGTCATCACGCTCTAGCATTCTGGCCACCGTATGCCGGCTGGCTATTTCGATGATCTCCTTGGGTGAAAGCTTATTTAACCATTCGCTGTTAAAGACAACTTTGGTCCTGGTCCGGTCCAAGACCTTGAAAACCTGGTGTTGATAGGTTTCAGCATTTTTGAGCACCTGTTCTCTGGAAAGGGCGGGGCGGGTCTCGGATTTTCCGGTAGGATCACCGATCATAGCGGTAAAATCGCCGATCAGAAAAATGATCTCGTGGCCCAGGTCCTGGAATTGTTTCAATTTTCTCAAGACGACAGTATGTCCCAGATGCAGGTCCGGAGCAGAAGGATCAGCGCCCCACTTGATCTTAAGCTTTTTGCCAGAGCTTATGGTTTGAGAGAATTCTTCTTGCGGGATAATTTCTACGGTGCCAGTTTTAAGCATTTCCAGGTTCATGTTTTATATTCTCCCAAGCTAGTGCTATAATCCGGAAGTCTAACACAAAGCAAACTGAGGAACAAGAATTCATGGGTGCTATTCGCCGGTCTATAGGAAATCTCAAACGCAGATCCAAAAGCTATGCCGGCTTCTTGGGGAAAATGCTTGATCCGCTTGGTCCTCGTTTCAAGAAAAACCTGGGTTTTGTTGGCATTTTCCTTTTGGTCCTCTTCTTGATAACTGTAGTCGTGGTTTCCAGAGAAATGCCCAAGATCGAAGAGCTTTCTTCTTTTCGTCCCAGCGAGACCACCAAGATCTATTCCGCGGACGGCATGGTCCTGGCCGACCTGCATCAGGAAGAGAACCGGGTCATGGTCCCGCTGAACAAGATCTCCCCCAATCTAAAAATGGCCGTGCTGGCAGTTGAAGACAGCAATTTTTATAATCATTTCGGTATAGATGTCCGGGCTATCTTCAGAGCGATAACGATCGATGTTGTGAAGCGTAGCTTTTCCCAGGGGGCCAGTACGATCACCCAGCAGCTGGCGCGTAATGTTTTCTTAAGCAAAAAAAAGAACATCATGCGCAAGATAACCGAAGCCGTTCTGGCCATGCAGATCGAAAAGAACTTTAGCAAAGATGAGATCCTGGAAATGTATCTCAACCAGGTCTACTGGGGTCATAATTGCTATGGTGTAGAGGCTGCTGCCCTTTATTACTTTGGTAAAACTTCAGCGGAACTATCGGTCGGCGAAAGTGCCTTGCTGGCTGGGCTATTGCGCGGGCCGGAATACTACTCTCCATATAAGGATCTGGCCCGGGCCCAAGATCGCCAGGGGGTTGTTTTGAAAAGAATGGTAGCCGAAAAGATGTTGACCAGGGAACAAGCCGCGCTGGTCGCACTTCAACCTGTAAAACTGGCCAAGAAAAAGCTGGAAAAGTACCGCGCGCCATATTTTACCAGTCATATTGTCGAGAAATTGATCACAGATTACGGACAGGACAAGGTCTACCATCAAGGGCTGAAAGTTTATACGACCCTGGATTACAAGCTTGAACTGATCGCCGAAGAAGTGGTTTCGCGCTTTGTCCAGGAAGGGCGGGGAGGTGTCTCCACCAGGAACAAGAGCGCCAGGGCGAATTTTCAAGAGGCTGCCTTGATCGCCGTCGATCCCAGGACCGGCTATATTAAATCACTTGTCGGCGGCAGCGACTTTAATAAAAATCAATACAATCATTGTCTCCAGGCTCAGCGTCCTGCTGGTTCATCCTTCAAGCCCTTTACCTACTTAACGGCTCTTGCCATGGGTTTTTCGCCTGGTTCTGTGCTGGAAGACGCCCCAGTGACCTATAATACGGTTGCCGGACTATATAGCCCGCTGAACTTTACCAAGATCTATCTTGGTCCGCTTATGCTGGAGGAGGCCTTGAAAAAATCGGTCAACAACATAGCTGTGAGACTGATCAATCTGGTCGGTCCGGAAAACGTGATCAAAACCGCTGAACAACTGGGGATCAAAAGCAAACTCCAGCCGATATTATCTCTGACCCTGGGTTCTTGTGAAGTTAATATGTTGGAAATGGCTTCGGCTTACGGTGTTCTGGCCAATGGCGGGATCAGGGCTGAACCGATATTGATCACAAAAATAACCGATCGCGAGGACAACATACTTTTTAAACAGCAGATAAATGAAAATAGTGTTTATGATGCCAACCTGATCAGCATCCTAGTCGG
The DNA here is from genome assembly GCA_041659865.1 of Candidatus Margulisiibacteriota bacterium. Lineage (GTDB taxonomy): Bacteria > Margulisbacteria > JBAZXJ01 > JBAZXJ01 > JBAZXJ01 > JBAZXJ01. Next base: position 5,413 of record JBAZXJ010000009.1, read on the forward strand.
CATGATGCAGAAAGTCGTGCAATATGGAACAGGGACCGCCGCGATACTTCCTGATCGCCCTGTCGCTGGCAAGACCGGGACGACCGATGCTCATAAGGATGCCTGGTTCATCGGTTTTATTCCGCAAATGGTAGTGGCCGCCTGGGTAGGGAATGATGACAACATCCCGATGAATAAAGTTACCGGAGGATCTTATCCTGCAATGATGTGGCATGCCTTTATGATCAGAGCGACCAAGGATATGCCGGTGATCGCTTTCCCGCAACCTAAAAAAATGATCCAGGTCCAGATCTGTAAAAGAACAGGATTGCTGCCTGCGGCCGGATGTCCGGGAAAATTTATCGTTAGCGGTTCTTTTCAGGAAGGCTATGAGCCCAGGACGGCCTGTTGGTATAAACATGAGCTCTCGAGAGGGGCCGTTGAGAATGCCCTGCCGATAGTTCCATCAGGCTGGGCCGGACGCAATATTTACGAAGAGCTTGGCAATATTTATATTCATGATAGAATAGAGGAAGAACCTACTGGCTCTGTTGATGATGAAAAACCGCCAGACTGGTTACAGGAAATGGAAAAAATACAATAAGGGGCGATCATGATGAGATGGGGGGCAATGTTATTACTGATCATATGCTTAGGTTCAGCCTTGCTGGCTGCGCCGAAGCCGGTATATACAAATAATAAATTATGGTCTTTATCGGGCAAGATAGGTCCTAATGCTGCGGCTATTTTACTGAATAACAAACAAAAGGTCGCTGACCTGCTTTGTGACCAGAATGGCCGTTGGGAAATTAAGAACATTAAATTACAGGAAGGCGAGAACAAGCTTCAGGTCCAAAAAACCGGCATGTTCTGGACGACATCCATAGAAGATACTGCCTTAGTGGTCCTGGACTCGACCCCGCCACAGCTGTTTGTTGATGTCATGCCTGAGCTGATCAAGCTGGGCGACAAGCTCAATGTAATTATTGCCGCAGACGAAAAATTGCAGGCGGTAAATGTCTTGTTGCCTGACAATAGTAACAACGATATTCCCTATAATGTCAGTTCCGGCAAATGGGAAGGATCATTTTCCTTATCGGACAAGATCTCCAATGGAGATTATAAAGCTATCGTTACTGCAGTGGACCAGGCCGGAAATCTGAACCGCAAAGAGTCGAGGATGTTCTCGGTCATGACCAATCCTACACTGGTCATCAAGGCCCCACCCCAAAACACCAGAACCCAGGAACCGCGTCTCTTGGTGGAAGGAATGGTCAATGATACTAACCTGGTCTACATCAACGGGCTGGAGAATTATGCCGATGAAAAAGGCCAGTTCAATGCGGAAGTAGAATTATTTCCGGGCAGACAGAATATTGCTATAAAAGCGATAAATGCTAAAACCGATAGGGTTTCCATTGAAAAAAGAAGAGTTGTCCGCTTATTGACCTTTTCCGATATTGCCGGGCATTGGGCCCAGCAGCAAATAGAATATTTGGCGACCTTGGGGATCATGGGCGCTCTGCCTGGCAGAGAACTGTTCGCGCCTGAACAGAATATTTCCCGGGCAGAACTGGCGGTTTTACTGGTAAATGTTACCAAGACGCCTTTGCTAAGTACTGGACAAAGCTCTTCTTTTTCCGATGTTCTGCCAGATTATCGGCTGACACCCTATATTGAAACCGCAGTGCGCAAAGGCTTAATGCCTAGTTATGCCGGGAAAATATTCATGCCTTTTGCTCCGGTGACCAGGGTGGAAGCTATTACCCTGATCGCTAATTTGTTGGGAGCGGAGATCCCAATATCTGCACCTCAGGTCTTTAGCGATCTGGACGTTACTGATCCTGCCAACTCTTATTCCTCCATTGCTGTGAAAAAGAAAATTCTCCCGCCTGCCTGGACAAAGACCAAACAGTTAACCCCAGCGCAACCGGTAAGCAGAGCAGAAATGGCTTATCTTTTTAGTTATATTCCTTCAGTGGGCGAAGAAATATCCTCTTTATTGGATCCGTTGACCTCAGCCAGCATCATCGAAAGCAGCTCTACTGATGCTGATGAAATGTCTGAAGTTGAAGTGCGCCAGGTCATAGGGATACCGGTCGCGCAGGCAGAGAGCGTTGCTGGCGGAGAGATCAGGAAAGTTGCCAGTGAAGAGGCCAAAGCCCCAGAACAGCTCCCTCAGGAGAATAATTTACCGGTTGTGCAAGTTGCCAGTCCCGCAGACCGATCGATCGCTTATTCGCCGATAGTTGAATTTAAAGGTCAAGTCCAAAATTCACAAAGCTTAAAGGTCAACGGTATGCAGATCAATCTTCTCTCAGCGGAGGATCCAAACAGTACAAGTAAGGAATTTTCCAGCAAGCTTGATATCTTAAGACCTGGGAAGAATCTGATCCGTTTTAGTGCCCAGAATGAAGGCGGATATAAGACTGAAGTGAACCGCAAGGTCCTGCTGCTTAACGGCTATGAGGACGTTCCTGAACAGAACTGGGCCTGCAAAATGATAGGCTCCTTTACCCTTTTGGGTTTCCTGACCCCGGAGGAAAAAGGCAAATTTGGCCCCAAGGAGCATTTAACCAAGATCGAAGCTGCTCAATTATTGAACAAACTGAATAAGGGTTATAAATTAATATTGAACAAGGGGGAAAAGCCCCGGGACCCGATTTCTCGCGGAGAAATGATCAAGGCCGTCTGCGAAATGGAAGCGTATCCAGTTCCGGCCAAGGCGACAAAACAGATCTACAGTGATGTTAAACTGAACGACCCCTTGTCCCCGTATATCGAAGCTGCTTTCAAAAAAGGTATTATTGCGCAAAGAGCTGAATTAAAGCCCCAGGACCCTTTGACCAGGGAAACCGCTGTTGCTTTCTTGTATAATACCAGACCGGTATTGGACAAGGTGAGAAAACTTTTGGATTGGGAGGCTGGCTTTGACCAGGTCCAGGAACAGGTCGGTGAAAGGTCCTCTGATCTTAAATTAAACTTCAAAATAACTCCTCCAAATGCTTCATTAGGAAGTTATCAGACCATCGAAATAACTACCAGCGAGGATGTCGAGAACGTTTTTGTCACTTTTCCTGACCAGGTAATGCAGCAGCTTTCTGGCAATAAGCGTACTTGGCAGATCCGCTGGCTGGTTCCTGTCCAGGATCTCTCCCCAGGGAAATATCGTCTGGATGTAATGCTGATACGCCCCGATGGCAGCATTGTTCAAAAGCAGACGCCAGAGATCAACTTGACCAAGGCCGGTAAATGATCGTTGGACTTGGTCTGGATATTCATGATAATATTTTAATGCTTTCCCAGGCTTTACAAGGAGATATTTCAAGCACATGGATGTAGGCGATAAACTAGGAAGTTATGAACTGCTGGAAAAGCTAGGCGAAGGCGGTATGGCCGTTGTCTACAAAGCTAATGACCTGAGCCTGCAGCATGAAGTAGTGATCAAGTTCCCCAAGGATAATTTTGCTCAGAACCCGAAATATCTGCAGATCTTCGAAGAGGAAGGCCGCAAACTGGCCAAGCTCCGCAGCCCATATATCTTGTCGGTCATCGCCGCAGATTATCTGCATGAGCCTCCTTATATCGTGCTGGAATATCTGGAAGGCAAATCGTTAGAGGAGATCCTGGAAGTGATGAGTATCCATGACCGGGGCGTCCTCCCTGAAGAAAAAGCTATCGAGATCATCAGAAAAGTAGCCGAAGGTTTGGCTACGGCCCATAGGGAGGGAATAATTCATTGCGATATTAACCCCTCGAATATTATGCTTTCCTATAATGACAAAGTTACGGTCATGGACTTTGGTATTGCCCAGGCTGCTTCTGATCAGCCTGTCCGGCCGAGCTCTGTGGTCGGTAATCCTGGCTATATGTCCCCTGAACAGATCGAAGGCAAACCCTTAGACCCCAGAACAGACATCTATTCACTTGGCGCTGTTTTTTTTGAAATGGTCACCGGCCGTGCTCCTTTCGAAAGCGATTCTATCGAGGAAATGCTTGATAAAGCATTAAATAGCTCTCCGGCTAATCCTCGCTCTTTTAACAAGAATATCTCTCCCAAGGTCGCGTCAATGATCTTGACCATGCTGGAAAAAGACCCAGACAAGCGTTATCACAGTATGCCGGAGATAGTGAACGAACTCCTGGAAGCGAAAAAAAGTAAAACTTCCGACCGGGAAGTCCAGAAAGCTAAAGCATCAAGGAATAATATTTTTGTTTTCGTTTTGATCCTGTTAGCGTTATGTGCCATGCTTTTTTCTTACATGGTATATGATCTGACCCAGCAAAATGAAAAAGGGAACGCGGCCCAGAAGAATAATGTAACCCAGGATATCCGTGAGACCATTGAACCGGCTGCGGGCTTTATCGAGAAGGCCCCCTCCGCGCTGCCTGTACCTGGCACTGTTCCTCCAAAGAGTGTATCAGTTCCTGCGGTCCGTCCTGTCAAAAAAGCTGCTGTCCCCAGAGCGGATGGTACTTTGGTGATCTCTTCAGTGCCTGACGGCGCTACGCTCTACCTGAACAACGTTTACAAAGGTAACACCCCGATATTTAAAAAACTTGCTCCCGGCCGATATGCCCTTAAGTTAGAACTGGAAGGGTATTCTTCCTATCGCGAGTTGATGGTGATCAACAGCGGAAGTAGCAAGAAACTAAATATTGAACTGACACCGCTCAGTGAATAAGTTTGTTTAACAGGTAACGCAGGGTATAAATAAAAGGGGGATCTTGATCAATGCCTTTCCAATTCAGAAGAACATTTTTCATGTTAATGCTGTTATCTACAATGTTTGGGGTTACTGCTTTGGCCGGCCGCGAAGGTATCCTGGTCAACGATATAACTGGAAGTCCCTCAAAATATTATAACCTCGTCGTTCTGATCAACGGCAGGGTGGATAGCGTGAAGTCAGTGCCAGAGGGCTCCCGCAGCGGTTATTATTACCTGAAGGATACTACAGATACAATAATTCCGGCAGCGACCAACCAGTTGCCCATGAGCGGCAGTATCCTTTCCGTCAAGGGCATGGTCAAGTTTACCGCTGATGGTCCATATCTGGCTGAGGTCAGCAGACAAAAAGCTATCGTAACCTCGACCGGGAAAATACTTTCTGCCGGTGATATCCCTCCGTTGGCTGTCGCCTTGATCGTTCTGGGGTTATTGCTGGTTGTGCTGGCGATCATTGTTGTGATCTTTTTACGCAAGAATTCTTCTGCCAAAACTGAGGCTAATTTTGACCAGGTCTATTGCGCTTCCTGTCAGAATTCCTTTCCGGCTGATCAACATTTTATCGTTTGTCCGAACTGCGGGAGCGAACTTACCAGCTTGGCGGGCGGGATACTCCCGCTTGGTCATAAAAAGATACGTAAAAAGACCATGGAGCTTTCCAATGCATATTTTGAGATCGTTTCTGGTATGCATAAAGGCGATGTCTTTCGTCTAAATATCGCCTCTGATCAATTAAATATCGGCCGTGAAGACGGCGAGAACGACCTGCGTCTGGATGACGACATGGTCTCTAAAGAACATGCCAAAATATTATTTGAGAACGACCGGTTCTATCTGGCCGACCGCGGCAGCAAAAATGGCACGTTTTTACAACACAAAAAGGAAGACAATTCGTTCGGCAGTGAAGTATTCTGTCGCCGTGAAGAAATGCATGACGGCGACCAGCTTCGTCTTGGCGAGACCAAACTTGTCTTCCATCGGGATAAAGGGAATTAAACATGCCGAATACTCCTACTTTGCTTAAGATCACTTTCGGGGCAAAAACAGATAAAGGTTTGGTCCGCGATCTCAATGAGGATCATTTGATCACCAGGGAAATATCCGGACGTCATGACCTTAGGGGTATCTTTGCTGTGGCTGATGGTATGGGCGGGCATAATGCGGGAGAAGTAGCCAGTCAATATGTTATCGATACTTTCGGGGATTATTTAGCCCATAGCGCACCTGGCTTTGCTTCAAATGGTTATAAGTATGTTCTAGAAGAGGTGATCTCTTTAGCGAACCGGAAGATCTTTTCCGAGGCCAATAGCGACAATGCCAAGAAAGGTATGGGGACTACTTTTACCGGTGTTTTGCTGGAAAATAATAATCTGCACCTTGGACATGTTGGTGATAGCCGGGCTTACGTTATTCGCCATGGCAGGATCCAGCAGATCACAGAAGAGCATACCTACGTTGCCGATCTCTTGAAAAAGAACAAGATAACTAAAGCCGAGGCAAAAAGCCATGTCGATTCTAATGTCATAACTCGCGCTGTCGGCTTAAAAGATTCCGTGAAAATAGATGTTAAATCACTCCCACTTCATGATGGCGATATAGTCGTTCTTACTACAGACGGATTGACCGATCTAGTCACGGATAGTGAGATCCAGCAGATCGTTACCAGCCGGTCCGATCCCCAGCAGGCAGCAGAAGAAATGGTCCGGACCGGGAACCAGCGCGGCGGTGATGATAATTTAACGGCCATAGTTTTGTTTGTCGGCAGAAAAAGGACCCCGGGTTCGCAAAATAAACTTATGACCAGAACGCTCTTCGCTTGCGGTCTTTTGTTGATACTCTCCTCGCTTGGGCTGTTATCCTATACCTTTATCAAGGACCGGCTTAGCATGATCGGTGTTCCTGCTAATATGGGGAAGATCAGCGTCAGTTCTCCTAAACCAGGTGCGGTAGCTTATGTCAATGGTATCTGGGTAGGTAAAACACCAGTAAATGAAGTGCTGTTCGATGTGGGTACCCATAAGCTGGAGGTTAAATGCTCTGGCTTTACTACCTATGTCAAAAAGATAGCTATTGCCAGCAGAGGGAAGACCAGCGTACAAGCCAAGTTCTATGGCGCATTGCACATCATTTCAGATCCTCGGGGCTTGCAGGTAGAGATCAACGGACGCAGGTTATCCCAAGCAACTCCGGTTATCGTTGAGCTGGAAGTTGGCCGCCCATACAATATCGTTGTTTCAGGCCAAGGCGTAGATCCAAGAGCTATTCGCAAGGAATTCTTTGCCGATTCTGCAAGAGAACAGCTGATCCTGTCTTTCAAGCAATTTGGGGATATTGAAGTAGAATCCTACCTGCTGGGCGATCAGCAGTTGTTTTTGGACGATAGCGCCAAGCCGATAAAATTTAACGATCACAAGACCGTTCTTTCCAGGGTAACCGCAGGCAAGCATTTGATAAAGATAGTCGGCTTGGGGGAAAAGTATGAGCAGAATATCGTTGAGGTATTTCGCGGTAGATCTAGCAAGTCTGTTTTCTCTTTTGGTTTGAAACAGCCGATGGTCAAACAACAGGATAAACCGGTGGTGGCAACCGCGAACAAGCCGCCTGCGGAAAGAGTGCCGACCCCGCCAATGGCCCGTGAGCCAGAAAAACAGGAAATGAAAGGGACCTTGTTATTGGTCAAGGTCGATAAACCGGATTTTTATTATTCTATAACCGGCCAAGGCATCGATATTTTACCAAAACCGGTAAAAGGAATGGTCCTGCGTCAAACGGGCTTTGCCCCTGGCAAATATTACTTGACCATATCCAAAGAAGGTTACGAGGACTCAGAGAAAGAGTTAGAACTTGTAGAGGGTAAGGTAGCCAGTTTGAACATAGAGCTTATTGAACGATAATTATTGAGATGTTAGGATACATAAAGTAAGGAAAGGGGTATGTATGATATTTTACCGAAATAAAGCAGTGGCGATTTTTCTATTATTGCTGATTCTTGCTCTGCCGGCATTGGCTAGATTGGAAAAAGGGGATATCCTGCCGGACTTCAATCTGCCCAACGTTATTGGTGGGGGCGATGTTTCTCTCTCTAAATTTATCGGCAAGTCGAATATTATCATATATTTTTGGACTCCGGCTTACGCCCCGAACGTTGAGGATGTCAAGCTGCTGCAAAAATACCAAAAGACCTATGCTGATCTCAAGGTGTTTTGTATAATTAATATTCCCGAAGATGCCAAAGAAGTTCAACGTATCGCCAAGGAGAATAGTTTGACCTTGACGAATCTGATCGATCGAACAGGCGAGGTCAGCCTTTTATACGAGACTGAGGATACTTATCCTGTCCTCTATTTTGCGGATAAAAAAGGCCGTATTGGCTTCCAACAGCTGGGCGGGTCTTTGAGCGCAGATAAGCTGGATAATTTGTTCCGTGAAGGCGCGGCCAACAGGCCGGAGGTCCAAGACACCAAAATGCTCGGGAAAATACTGGACGTTGTGGATAACAAGGTGTTTTTTCAGAAGTCTACAAAATTGCCGATCGAAGCGAACGATATTTTAATGGCTTATACTGACCGGACGGTCAGGAATAATGAGGGCAAGGTCCTGGAATATACAGTAAATCCTGTTGGTATTCTGGAGGTCGAAAGGATCCAGGACCAACAGCTTGGTACCTGCCGGATCGTCAGGACATTTGGCGTGGTCAGCAAAAATGTGAAGATAACGTTTCCTGCTGCCCGCTGGAATCTGGAAGGGAACAAACTAGGCAATGATTCCGATCTGGAAGCGGAAATGTACAAAATAGCTTCTCAGATCGAGCCCAAGGTCGCGGTTTCCTACCTTAATCTGGGGATCCTTTATCTTAATCGTAAAGACTTTAAACGATCTTTGAACTATTTGTCCGAAGTAACGGCCCTGGACCCTACTAATCCCCGGGCTTTTTTCAATCTTGGCTTGATCGATTATGCCCAGAAAAAATATCAGAGCGCTGTTGATAATCTGAAATTGGCCATCAAATACAACGCCAAGTATACGGATGCTTACTATAATTTGGGCTGTATTTTCTACAATAACACCAAAAATATCGATAAGGCTCTGGAATATTTTCTCAAGGTCGCCGAGCTGGAGCCAACCCATCCGCTGGTCTATACCAATCTTGGGCTTTGCCTGGAACAGAACGGTGAGTACAAGCAAGCTATACAGAATTACAAACAAGCCATCGCTACAGCGCCTGATGAAAAATGGACTGGGGTAGCCAAACAGCATCTGGCTACCATGCTAAAGCTTTTCGCGGCAGAAAAGGAAACGCAAAAAGAAGGAGTGCAATAAACCGGTTGGCCTGAGCATGGTCAGAATAATGTATAGAATACCGGGTATCTGGGAATAAATTTGCTAGTTGTATAAAAGGGCGGAAGTTTGCATAGATCAGTTTTGTTACTACTTTTTTTATGTTTGTTTTTCGGGGGAAAAGCTTTTGCCGGTCCTACCCTGAATATTTCCGTGCCGGTTCGTTATAGCGACAGGGTGATCTCTTCCGGTAATATTTTACTGACCTGCAATATATCCGAAGCGCTTGCGGCTACCCCCCAAGTGTGGCTAACCCTT